>JBKKCW010000049.1:0-5930 GCA_046712485.1 Candidatus Limnocylindrales bacterium | reverse complement strand
TTGGGTTGGGTTAATGGTTGGTGGCGGGGACGCGGGCCGTGCCTGACCGGCGTCCCGACTCGTCACCGGCGGCCTACGGCCAGCTGGCTTCGATCTCGCTGAAGATGGCGTCGGTCCCTTCGCCATTCTGCGCGACCCACTTGACCATGCCCTTCCAGAAGCTTCCGACACCGACCTCCTTGGGCATCGAGTCCGATGCGTCAAAGCGGAGCGCGGTCGCCTCTCGGGCGATCTCGGCGAGGCCGGACATCGGGTAGCTGGTGTACCAGTCCTCCGGCACGGCATTGTTGGCCGCGAGGAAGCCGCCGGTGGCGACGCGATCCTCTACGGCTTCGGTGGTGGACAGCCACTGCACGAACGCCCGAACCTCGGGGCGATCGTTGAACACGACGAACATGTCGCCGCCGCCCAGGACCGGGTTGCCCTGCGCCGCTTCGATCGGTGGGAAGTAGAAGAAGGAGCTGTCCTCGCCCGGCTTGAACAGCGAGTTGCCGTCCGCGTCCTTCGGCCAGAAGTCGGGGATCCAGGCGGCCTGCTTGTGGAGCCAGCACTTGGGGCCGGCCTCGTCGAACATCGGCGTCTGCGAATCGCCGACCCAGGTGGCGTTGATCCGGGTATTGCCGCCAAAGACGTAGTCCGGTGTGAACCACATCTGCGCCATCTTCTCGGCCGCAGCGAGGATCTTTGGGTCGTTGAAGGGGATCTCGTGGTTGACCCACTGGTCGTACACGTCCGCCCCGGCCGTTCGGAGAACGATGTCCTCGAGCCAGTCTGTGGCAACCCAGCCGGACGCGTCGCCGTGCTCGATGGAGGTGCACCACGGATTGCTGCCGTCGGCGACGATCTTGTCAGACAGAGCGACGAGCTCGTCCCAGGTCGTCGGGACGGTGTACCCGGCGTCCGCGAAGGCCTTGACCGGATACCACACGATGGACTTGAGATCCTGCTTGTAGAATAGCCCGTACATCTTGCCGTCGACCGTCCCGAGATCGACAAATGACGGGTTGAAATCGGCCTTCACGGACTCGACGTCGATGAAGTCGTCCAGCGCGATGAGCTTGCCTTCCTTCTGGTAGTTGCGCATCGTGCCCGGCTGGGCGATCTGCGCAACGTCCGGGGCAAGGCCGCCGGAGACACGGACGCCAAGCACCGTTTCGTAGTTGGTGATGCCCGAATAAACCACGTTGATGCCGGTGGCATCTCGGAACGACTTCAGGCTCTCGTCGAACGACTTGCCCTCGGCATCGATCCACTGCGCGAAGACGTCGACGGTCTTGCCTGTGTACTCGCCCGCGAGAGCGGCCGTGAGCTCGGCGTTGGGTCCGCTCGGCGCGGCCGATGCCGGCGCTGCGCTCGCAGCCTCCGATGGTGCGGCAGTTGTCGGCGCCGCGCTCGGCGCGGTGCTGGCCGGCGGATTGGCGCAGGCACCAACGGCCAGGATGGCCACGATGCCCAGGGTGAGCGCTCGGGTGTTTCGCATTGCTCCTCCTCGTCCTCCTCTGTTTCGATGTGCCGGCACGCTCATGCGCGCGGCTTCGCTGGGTCGCCGGTAGCGATCAGGCGTGACGCACCTCCTCCCACCTCGGTGCGTGGCGCGGATGGCGCGGTTGCCCGGTGCCGTCCACCCGGCCGTCTCGTTTGTGCGCCTGTTGTGCGATCGCCACCGCGCCAAGGACGCCGGCATCCGCACCGACGGGCAACGCCTCGACCACGCCGTGCGGCAGCAGTTCGCCGGCGATCGGCGACGCGGCGCGCAGGCGATCGAGCTCGCGCTTGATCGGCGCCATGAACGTCTCGCCCGCGTGCGATACGCCGCCACCGAGGACGACCCGGTCCACGTCGTACGCCATGACCAGCAGGTGAATTGCCCACGCCAGCTGCCGGCCGACGTCCTCAACAAGGTCGGTCGCGAGCCTGTCACCGGCCGTCGCCGCCTCATACACGTCGACCGCGGAAAGCTCGGAGATTGGGATCTGGCCCAAGCGCGATCCGCCGGTATCCGTGGCGAGCGCCTCGACGGCGCGCCGGGCGATAGACGGACCCGAGACGAGCGCCTCGAGGCAACCGCGCTGGCCGCAGGTGCAGACCGGGCCCGCCGAGTCGGCGATGGCGTGACCGATCTCGCCGGCGAGGCCCCGGGCGCCGCGGTGGAGCCGGCCGTCGAGGACGACGCCGGCAGCGATCCCCGTCCCGACGGCGAGGTACGCAATGTCGTCAGCTTCCCCGAGCACACGGCGGTAGTGGAGGCCGACCGCCGCGGCTCGGGCGTCGTTTTCGATGACACACGGGCGTCCGAGACGAGCCTCGAGCGCGTCGCGCAGCGCGAGGTCCGTCCAACCGAGATTGACCGCGATCGTCACGTTGCCTGTCGCCGGATCGACTCGCCCTGGGACGCCGACCCCGATGACCGCGACGTCGTCGACGGTCGTCCCGGCATCCGCGAGTGCGGTTTCGATCGTCGTCGCGATTGCCTCCGCGGCGCCGTTCTGGTCGCCCGCGGAGGACGCGCGGGTCGCTCGACCGAGGATGGTGCCCTCGGGAGTGGTGATGAGCACGGCGATCTTGGTGCCACCAACGTCGACACCGACGAGGAGCGGACGTGCGGGCGTGGTCACCGCCGCACCGTCAGACCGAGCTCGCGCGTGAGCAGCATGGCGCAGGTCCCGAGCAGCACGGCATCGTCTGCAGGGCCGCCGTTCACGATCTCGGCGTCGCGCGCCAGGGTCGCGAGCGTTCGTCGTCGAGCCTCGTCGCGGATTGCCTCGAGCCACGGCTCGCCCAGGATCGTCGCGCTGCCGAGGACGACGATTCGCCGAACGTCGAGCGCCCCGGTCAGGCTTGCCACGGCAGCGCCGAGGGCGCGACCGGCAGAACGGACGACGCCGAGGGCGAGCTCATCTCCGTCGGCGGCCGACTGCGCGATCGCCTCGATACTCTGTGGGATCCGAGCGTGGTCCTCTCGCGCTCGCTGGAACGCCCGCCGCAGGATCGCCGGGACGCTGGCCACGGTCTCCAGGCAGCCAAACCGCCCGCAATGACAGGGTGCGCCATCGGGCTCGATGACGATGTGGCCGATCTCGCCGGCCCCGAACCCGTCCCCATCGAACAGTTGGCCGTCGAGCACGAGCCCGGCCCCGATCCCGTGCCCGACCTTGATCGTGATGAGGTTCGACGGCCGGTGCTCACCTTCGAACAGGAACGTGGCAAAGGCTGCGGCGCGGCTGTCGTTGGCCACGATCGTCGGCAAGTTGTAGTGGTCGGCGAGACGCTTGCCGAGCGGCAGGTCGGTCCAGGACAGGTTGACGGCCCAGCGGATCGTCCCCTCGCCGTCGACGATGCCCGGTGTCCCGACGCCGATGCCCAGGATCCGGTTGTGCGGACTGGCGAGGAGCTCGTCGATCAGCTCATGGACGACCGCGACCGCGGAATCGCCATCGGCGCCCTCGAGCTCACGCGACGCACGCTGCTGGATGTCGCCGCGGAGGTTGAGCAGAGCCGCGGTGAACGTGCGCTCGCCCAGGTCGAGGGTGACCATGTGCCGCGCGTCGTCGATCAGGGAGACGAGCGTCGGTTGCTTGCCGCCGGTCGATGGGCCGCGACCCACCTCCTGCGCAAGCCCGTCCGCGGTCAGCTCGGCTACAAGTTCACCGACCGAGGTCCGCGTGAGCCCGGTGAGGCGCGCGATCTCGGCGCGGCTGATCGGGCCCAGGTCGTACAGCGCACGCAGGACCAGGCTCGCGTTGTGGGCGCGGGTCTTCGCGTGGGTCGCCTTGGTCGCGAACTCGGTGCGTGCCACTGCTGGCTGGGGCCCTTTCCGTCAGGTCCTGGTTGGTCGGCCCTCGCCTCCCGTCTCGACTTTGCCCAGTGACTTGACAAAGGCACGCTACCACCGCATCCGGGCTTTGTCCAGTAGTTGGACAAAGCGATCCGTACAGGCTGGGTTCGCGCTCATGGGTCGATGTCGCGACGCTCACCCGGTTGCAGCACGAGGACATCGAGGCCGGGCGCTCGTCGTGCCTCGGCGGCGAACGCAACGCCGGCGTCCCTCGCGCCCCAGCCCCAGCGCCCGGTTTGAAAACCCGGCACGTAGAGCGTGCCCCAGTGGATCGGGACCGCGACCTTGGCCTCCGTGAGGACCGCCGCGTCGATTGCGCTCGATGGCGTCAAGCGCTCGGGTCCGGATGGCGGACCCCAGCGGCCGACGGGGAGAAGGGCGACGTCAACGCGGCCCGCGAGCTGTCGCATTTCGGGGAACAGCGCGGTGTCCCCGGCGAAGTAGACCCTCCTGGAGCCCTCGATGAGATAGCCCATCGGCCGGGTTGCGCGTTTGAGCGGCCAGCGCCCATGTCGTGCCGGGACGGCGGTGATCTGCACGCCGCGGATCGCGAGTTGTTCGTCGACGTCGATCTCGTGCGGTTCCCGGCCCGCGGTCGCAGCCGTTCGACCAAGTCCGCGGGGCACCACGACCAACGGCGCGCCACCAAGGGCGCGAAGGGACGCCCGGTCGAAGTGGTCGGGGTGGGCGTGCGAGATCAGGACGACATCGATCGGGTTGAGATCGGCCACCACCGGCGTCGGGCCACGCCGCCGAAGCGGCCCGATCCGGGCGCGCAGGACCGGATCGGTCAGGATCCGGACGCCGTCGATCTCGATCAGGACGGTTGCATGGCCGACGTAGGTCAGGTGAAGTCGCGGATCTGCCGGTTCATTCGGGTCCGGTCCGTCGGTCAAGACGCCCGCTTGTCGGTCAGCCCGAGCGGCTCGCGCCAGCCGCGCCGGTCGCGCTCGGAACGGGACCGCGGCACCCGGGTCAGCGTGAAGAGCGCACCAAGGACCGCACCGACCAACCCTTCGGCGAGGTCGAACATCGTGTCATCGTAGGTCAGGTCCATGCCGTCCGCCCCAAGCCGTTGGGCGCCGTACTCCATGAGCTCCCAGGCGGTCGCGCCTGCGACCGATACGCCTGCGCCGATGAGGGCCGCTTGCCAGCGCTCGTCGACGTGGGGCGCCGCCAGCGCACCCACGACCCCGCTGGCGATCGCCGCATTGGCGACATGGACGAGGTCGTCGACGTGCGCCTCCTGATATTTCCCGAGCGCATTCCCGCCGGCATCGAGGAGCAGCGGGACGGTGACCGCCAGGTCGAGCGCCCGCGGGTACCGAGCGTTACCGGGCAGCAACCGCCAGGCAACGGGCACGATCAGCAGCCCGCCGGCATAGCCGATCGCGCGTGTCCGGATGGCCTTGCCGCGTAGGCGCGCGGAACGGTGGTTCCGGAAGGCATCGATGGCACACGCGATCGTCGCGGCCTTGGCAACAACGATGGCGGCCGTCAGCACCGCCTCGATGATCGGCGATCGCTGCTCCGTCGGGGTTGCGGCCGGCCGAGCTGGGTGGGCGAGTTCGCGTTCGTGCAAGGAGCTCGGGGGGCGCGTGTCAGCCTCCAGCGACTCCGCGTCGGCGGGTTCGGGTCGTTCGGCCGCGGAGCCCGGGGAGCCCCGATGGGCCCCTGGCGCCTCCGCGTCGGCGGGTTCGGGCGGTGCCGTCTCGACGTCGTGGTTCACCGCGTTACGGTACGGCCAAGCCCTGGCTGGCTGGCGATCACAGATTCGGCTGCGGCGTTACGGCTCGATGCCATCCTCGATCGATGAGCAAGCTGCGGGTCCGGCAGGCTCGTTGTTGACGCCAGCTCCGGCTGGAAAAGTGCCGCATAACCGCACGTGCAGACCACTACGGAGCGCCCAGGGCCCCACCGAGAGGGTGCGACCGGGATCCCACGCTCGGCCCGGGTCGATTCGCCGGCCAGCGACGTCCGATTCGGATCTTTCCGCCGCTTAACCATCCACGGCTGCTGGTATGCGCCGTCGGCGGTCAGGCGGCCCGGCGGTCAGGCTGCCCGGCATCCGGCTCTGACCCTGGTGGCGCGATCG
>JBKKCW010000048.1:0-5624 GCA_046712485.1 Candidatus Limnocylindrales bacterium | reverse complement strand
AGCGAGCGCTCGTCGCCCGGGCGGCCGAGATCATCGGCGCGACCGAAGCCCCGGCGGCCGGAGCACGCTCGGCCGCGGCGACCTCGTGACGGGGGCGCTCCAGCCGACCGCCCCCCTGACCCCCCTGACCGACGCACACCGGGCGCTTGGAGCGCGCCTGATCGAATTTGGCGGCTGGCTCATGCCGGTGCAGTACCGCTCGATCATCGAAGAGCACCGCGCCGTCCGCGAACGCGTCGGCCTCTTTGACCTGTCGCACATGGGCGAGCTCTACGTCGAGGGTCCGGACGCGGGCGCGGCGCTTGCCGCCGCGCTGGTGAGCGATCCGCCACGCCTTGCCATCGGACGGGCGCAGTACTCGATGATCTGCACGCCGAGCGGCGGGATCATCGACGACCTGATCGTCTACCGGCTCGCCGAATCGCGCTTCCTGGTGGTCGCCAACGCGGGAAACGCCGCGGTTGTCTCCGACGCCCTCGCCGAACGCCTGGTCAAGTTCAAGGCGGTGCTCGACGATCGCGCGCTCGCGACGGGGCTGCTGGCGATCCAGGGCCCGCGTGCGGTCGACGTCCTGGCGCCGCTGACCGACGTGGACCTGGGAGCCCTTCGCTATTACGCGGTGGCGGAAGGCAACGTCGCAGGGATCCCGGCCCTTGTTGCGCGCACGGGCTACACGGGTGAGGACGGGTTCGAGGTCTTCGTCGAGACCGGCGCGACAGGTGAGCTGTGGAACGTCCTCCTTGCCGGCGTCATCTCACGCGACGGCCTGCCCGTTGGGCTGGGGGCACGCGACACGTTGCGCCTCGAGGCGGGGATGCCGCTCTATGGCAACGAGCTCGACCTCAACACCAATCCATTCGAGGCCGGGCTCGGCCGCGTCGTGAAGCTCGACAAGCTCGACGATTTCGTGGGCAGGACAGCCCTCGAGCGGATCGCCCGCGAGGGACCGACGCGCAAGCTCGTCGGTCTGACAGTCGAAGGGCGCGGCATCGCGCGGCAGGGCTACCCGGTGCTGGCGGGCGAGGCGAGAACCGGCGTCGTGACCAGCGGCACCCAGTCACCGACGCTCGGGGTCCCGATCGCGATGGCGTACGTCACACCGGGCGACGCGGAGCCGGGTACCGTAGTCGACGTCGAAATCCGAGGCGCTCCCGTGCCCGCGCGGGTCGTCCCGCTACCATTCTATCGGAGGACTGCCTGACGTGAGCGTGCCTGGCGACCTGCGCTACACGAAGGACCACGAATGGGTCCGCGCCGACGGCGACCTGGCGACAGTCGGCGTGACAGCCTACGCCGCGGATCAACTGGGTGACATCGTCTTCGTGGAGCTCCCCGATGTCGGCCGATCGCTCGACCAGTTCGCGACGTTCGGAGTTGTCGAATCGGTCAAGGCGGTGAGTGACCTGTTCGCCCCCGTCAGCGGCGAGGTCGTCGAGGCCAATGGGGCCCTCGCCGCCAGTCCCGAGCTCGTCAACACGTCGCCCTACGACGGCGGCTGGATGATCCGGGTCCGGATCGCTGACGCAGCGCAGCTCGAGGACCTCCTGGAACCCGACGCGTACGACGCCCTGATCGCCGCCGGCTGATCCGCCGAGATGCCGTACGGTCCGCACACCGCCGCCGACCGCGCCCGGATGCTGGGGGCGCTCGGACTCACGTCGGTTGACCAGCTCTTCGAGGACATCCCAGATGCGCTCCGGGCATCACCGCTCGACCTTCCGGACCCTGAGCCCGAGCTCGACCTCGCGGCGCGCCTGAGCGGTCTTGCCGCTCGCAACCGGACGGACCTCGCATCGTTTCTGGGGGCCGGGGTCTACCGCCACTGGAGCCCGCCGGCGGTCGACCAGCTTCTGCTCCGCGGCGAGTGGTATACGGCCTACACGCCATACCAGCCGGAGATCAGTCAGGGCACCCTGCAGAGCATCTACGAATACGAATCGCTGATGGCCGAGCTGGTTGCCCTCGACGTCGTGTCGGCCTCGCACTACGACGGCGCGGCGGCCACGGCTGAAGCGGCGCTGATGACCTGCCGGGCGACGAAACGCGATCGGGTGCTCGTATCCCGCGGCGTCCATCCGCACTACCGCCAGACCCTGCGCACCTATTTCGGTGGAGATCTCACGGTCGAGGAGATCCCGCTGGTCATAGATGGCGACGACGCCGGCACGACCGACCTCTCTGCCCTGGAGCGGCTGCTGGCCGACCCGGATCGTCCCGTGGCGGGCGTCATCGCGGCGCAGCCCGATTTCCTCGGCCTGCTCGAGCCGATGCCGGCCATCGCGGACCTTGCCCATGCCGCCGGCGCGCTGTTCGTGGCCGTCATCGAGCCGGTCAGCCTGGCAGTCCTCGCGCCACCCGGCGCGTACGGCGCGGACATCGCCGCGGGCGAAGGCCAGCCACTCGGGATCGCCCCCCAGTACGGCGGCCCGTATCTCGGGATCCTGGCCTCGACCGATGCCCTCATCCGCCAGATCCCTGGACGACTGGTGGGGATGACAAGCGACCTGGATGGCCGCCGCGCTTTCGTGATGACCATGCGCGCGCGCGAGCAGGACATCCGGCGCGACAGGGCGGCGAGCAACATCTGCACGAACCAGGCGCTCCTCGCGCTGGCCGCCTCCATCTATCTCGCGACCATCGGGCCGCACGGGTTGCGGGACGTGGCCGCGCTCGGAGCGGCACGCGCCAGCGAGCTCGAGAGGGCGCTCGCAGCCGCGGGCGCATCCCGGATCCACAGAGGTCCCTATCTCAATGAGTTCGCGGTCCGCGTTCCCGATGCCCCAGGCGTCCACCGCCGGCTCCTCGAACGCGGGGTGCTGGCCGGGCTCGTGCTGACCGAGGTCGAGCCCGATGACGCGTCTCTGGCCGACGGCCTCCTCGTCTGCGCGACGGAGGTGACCACCCCGGCCGAGATCGCCCGATTCGCCGATGCCCTGGGCGACATCCTCGGCGGTCGCCCACCGACCGCGGTCGAGGCCGGCGCCGGGGCGGAACGCGACGGGCGGTCGGTTGCCGGGAGCGTTCGATGAGGACGCGGCCGTGAGCGTGACCGGTTCCGGCCTGCAACCGACGATCTTCGAGCGCGGCCGGCCCGGCCGCGGCGGCGGCAAGATCCCGCATCCACCCAAGGACGCGCTCGACCGGATCCCCCTCGCTGCACGTCGGGACGTGCCGCCGGGCCTGCCCGAGATGAACGAGCCGGATGTCGTCCGGCATTACGTCAACCTCTCCCAGCTCAACTACGCGGTCGACACCGGGTTCTATCCGTTGGGCTCGTGCACCATGAAGTTCAACCCCAAGCTCAACGAGTGGGCCGCCCGGCTTCCCGGCTTCGCCAACCTGCACCCGTTGACCCCGGACGCGGCCGCCCAGGGCACCCTCCAGCTGCTCTTTGAGCTCGGGGGGGCGCTGGCCGAGATCTCGGGCATGCGCGCGGTCAGCCTCCAGCCGGCGGCCGGCGCCCAGGGCGAGCTGACCGGGATCCTGATGATCCGGGCCTACCACCGGGACCGCGGCGCGACGGAGCGGAACGAGGTCCTCGTGCCGGATTCCAGTCACGGCACCAACCCTGCGACCGCGACCATGGCCGGTTTCAGGACCGTGACCGTCCCCTCGGCGGCCGATGGCGGGGTCGACGTCGAGGCCTTCCGGACCGCGCTCGGTCCGCGCACGGCCGCGGTGATGATCACCAATCCCTCGACGCTCGGCCTGTTCGAGGCACGGATCGGGGAGCTTCTCGACGCCGTGCATGACGCCGGCGCGCTGGCCTATATGGACGGCGCAAACCTCAATGCCATCCTCGGCCGGTTCAAGCCGGGCGAGGCCGGTTTCGACGTGATGCATTTCAATGTCCACAAGACATTCTCGACGCCCCACGGCGGGGGCGGTCCCGGAGCAGGGCCCGTCGGGGTGGGGGAGGCGCTGCTGCCATACCTGCCCGAGCCGCGGGTCCTGCGGGCGGACGATGGCAGCTACCGGCTGGAGCGGATGGGGGAGCGCCCGTCTTCGATCGGGCGCCTGCGCAGCTTCGTGGGCAACACGGGCGTGCTCGTGCGCGCATACGCCTACATCCGCGCGCACGGCGGCGCGGGGCTGCGCGAGGTGAGCGACGACGCGGTCCTCGCGGCGAACTACCTCAAGTCGCGGCTCGCGGGGACGTATGACCTCCCACACGACCGCGCGTGCAAACACGAATTCGTGGCGTCTGCTGCCACGATCAAGAAAGAGACCGGCGTGCGGACCCTGGACATCGCCAAACGGCTGATCGACTACGGCTTCCACCCGCCCACGATCTACTTCCCCCTGATCGTCGATGAAGGGATGCTGATCGAGCCCACCGAAACCGAGACGCTCGAGACGCTCGATGCCTTTGCGGATGCCCTGATCGCGATCGCCGGCGAGACACGGGAGCACCCCGAGCTGGTCACCGGGGCACCCCACGACGCGCCCGTCAGGCGCCTGGACGAGGCGACCGCGGCCCGGCAGCCGAACCTCCGTTGGCGCCCGATGACGGGGGCGCAGACACCGTGTCCCGACTGAGGGCGACGTCGCCGAAATCGCCACACGAACGTTCGTTAGGTTCCAAGTTGACAGTCGGTGAGGCGCTGTGGATAGTACCGGCAGCGCACCGACCTGAAGCGTGCTGCCGCTGCGACTCGCCCTTCGACCGTTTCGAGTGGGAGGCTCGATCCGGGACCCTGGATCGGCGCGGCGTGCAACGAAGGACGCGGAAGGTCGTGACAGCGAGAGATCTCGGGTTATCCAGCACCCGTTCGGAGGACAGTTGATGCAGAAGCGACTCCTTGGCATCTTGGCCAGCGTTGCCGTCATCGCGGCGGCTTGCGGCGGTGCCACCACCAGCTCGGCACCGGCCGAGTCTGCCGCTCCCGGAGAATCGGCAGTGGCCTCCGCCGCGCCGAGCGAGTCGAACCTCGCCGAAGAGCAGATCCTCAGGATCGACCTCGGAACCGAGCCGCCGACCCTCGATCCGAACCTCGCGCAGGACTCGACGTCGATCGCGGTCCTGAACGCGCTCCATCGCGGTCTCACCTACCTCAACGAGGACCTGGTGGCTTCCCCGGCCGTTGCCGAGTCGTGGGACTTCTCGCCAGATGGCAAGACGATCACCTTCCACCTGCGCGATGCGGTCTACAGCAACGGCGACCCGATCGTGGCCGGCGACTTCGTCTACAGCTGGAAGCGTCTCGTCGACCCGCGGACGGCCGCCCCGTATGCCTACAACATGGCCGACGTTGTCGGTGGCGCTGAGCTCGTCGGTCTTGCCGGTGCGGATCCCGCACCCTCGGACGCGGACGTCGACGCCCTGCTCGAGAAGTTTGGTGTCTCGGCCCCGGACGACAAGACCTTTGTTGTCGAGCTCGTCAAGCCGGCGTCGTACTTCACGTCCATCGCCGGCCTGTGGCACTCGGCTCCGATCCAGCAGTCGTGGATCGAATCCCCGAACGCCACCGAGGCTGCCAACTACGTGAGCTCCGGGCCGTTCATCCTGGACACCTGGGAGCACAACAGCCAGATCATCCTCAAGCCGAATGAGAGCTACTGGGGCCAGAAGCCGACCCTGACCGAGATCCACATGTCGATGATCGTCGAGCCCGCTGCCGGCC
>JBKKCW010000047.1:0-2630 GCA_046712485.1 Candidatus Limnocylindrales bacterium | reverse complement strand
AGATTGAGCGCCCACAGCTTCGAGGCCTTTTTGATCGACCGCCGCTTGAGCGCCTCGACCCGCATCTCGACGCCGACCTGGTCGACCGCGGTCACCCGTCCGAGCAGGCTGCCGAGGGGACCCGGACGCCCATCCCACGCCTGGATCAGCTCATGCGCCCGCTCACGGGCGAGGGTGTCGGGGCGTCTCGTGGCCGTCATGGGACGGAGAGGATACACCCGGGTTGCAGCGGCTCCAGGACGGATCTTCCCGTCTGCTCTAGGGGACTGATTGGCGTGCCATTCTCTGGCTGCCGGCCACCGCGAACCTTGGAGAATGGCGCGGCGCGGTGGCGATACGCAACCGATGCGGGTCGTCGGGCCGGGGCGGACGCGCAACCTCGAGCTCCTCGGCAGGGGGACGCCGCCAGATCAGCCGGCTACCATCGGTTTCACGATGGCCGACCAGCTCTCGCTGCGCCTCGATGCCGACCAGTTGCCCGAGCTCCCGGACCTGCGGCCGATGCTCCCGCGCCCGCTGCCAGCGCCGTTCGATTCGGACGAGCACCTGTTCGAACCGTGGTGGGGCGGCGAGCGGGCGCTGGTGATGATCGGCCCATCCGACCAGCCAGGCGTCGGGGCCGTCCGCGTGACCGACGCCGAGGGCCGCGACCTGACGGCGCAGCTGTCCGAACTTGCGGGTCTCGCCGTCCGCGTCGCGGCTCGATCGGCGATCCTCGATGGCGAGCTTGTCGTCGTCGATGCCTCGGGCCGCGCCGACCCGAAGGAGCTGGCCCGGCGACTGGCCGGAGAGCCAGGCCGCGCAACAGCGTTCCTCGCATTCGACCTGCTCCATCTCGACGGTCGTTCGCTGCTGTCACAACCGCTGATCCGCAGGCGCGAGGCGCTGCGCCGCGTCCTCCGCCCTGGTGACGAGGTCGTCGCGGTCCCGGCGATCGCCACCGAGGGCATCGCGCTGTTCGAGGCGGCGGTCGCGCAAGGGATCGCGGGCGTGCTCGCACGTCAGCGCTCCAGCCCGTATCTGGCTGGCGTGCGCAGCCGCCTGTGGCGTTACGTTGCCGCCACGCCTGGCACCCAGGCGGCGACCGGCGCCGCCCCAGAGTTCAGGACCGGGACGGAGGCGGCGGCCTCGGCCCCGGTGCTCGCGCTCATCAGCCGGCTCCCGCTCGAGGACCAATGACCCTCGCGCGGCACGTCTACCGCGTCGTGAACGAGAACCTCCGCGGGATCGGCGTCGCGGCCCGGGTCAGACGCGCCGCGCGGCGGCGATGAACGCCCGCAACCCGGGGCGCTGCCCGTACAGCAGCACGCCCGCCGCGTACATCCGGGTCGCGATGACGGCCACGACAGCCACCGACGCAACAAGCAGGCCGATCGACAGGGCGAGCTCCCAGGGCTGAACGGCGGCGACCATCAATCGCGCCAGCATCACGAACGGGCTGAACGGCGGCACGAACGAGGCAAGCGTGATCCAGCGGCCGCCGCCACCGCTGAGCGCGGCGACCGCCGACAGGTACCCGACGACGGCGAGCAGGCTGAGCGGCAACGACAGGGTCTGGAGATCGTCCGGCCTGCTCACGAACGAGCCCATCGCCGCGTAGATCAGCGCGAACAGCGAGAATCCGAGCAGGAAGAAGACCGCGTAGCCAAGCAGAAGGGTCGGGGTCAGGCCCACGAGCGGCGTCCCGCTGGCCCAGGTTGGACCGAGGACCGCTGCGGCGATGCGGTCCTGGAACGCGAGCACGCCGAGCGCGGGCAGGGAGATCGCAGCGTACTGGGTCAAGCCGGCCGCGCCGATCCCGACAACCTTGCCCGTCAACATCTGCCGCGGCGACGCCGCGCTGATCATCAGCTCCATGACACGACTGCTCTTTTCGGCAGCCACGCCTGTCGCCACCCACATCCCGTAGATCACCACCGTCATGAACAGCAGGACCACGAACACGATCCCGAGAAAGGCGCGGCTGGCGGTCTCCGCGGGATCCAGGGCGCGCCCGTCCTGGACCGCCCCGCCGATCGCCCGGGACTGGAACGTGGCCGGGACGAATGGCGTGCCCCCCGCGTCGGCCGGCCGTCGAGCGTTCCAGTCGAGCACCCCGAGCCCGAAGGACACGATCTGGAAGACCTGGAGACGCGTGACGTCTGGGGGACCGTTCGTCGTGAAGACGACGTCGAGCCCGCCGCTCGCGGTGCGCTCGACGCTCAGAAGCGCGCTGAGTTGCCCGCGACGAAGGTCGAGCTCGGCGGACGCTCTGTCGTTGGTGATCACCACCTGATACGCCTTCTCCGCCGGGTCCGAGCCGGTGGTCGGAGTGTCGACATTGAGGAGGCTGTCGGCGACCGCGAGGGCCTGGCCCGCGAGGTCGGGATCGCTCGACATGACCGCGACGTGGCTGACCGTCTGCCGATCGAGGTATCGGATGGCGATCGGCGCGAGGGCCACGAGCAGCGCGAGCAGCATCAGGACCACGGTGGAGGCGAGGTAGAGCGGACCACGGACGCGATCGCGGTACTCGCGCCGGGCGATGATCGCGGCGTTGGGCAGCAGCGGATCCTGGCGGATCATCAGGCCGCCCCGCCCGCGGGCGCCGAGCTCGGCGCGGGTCCTGATGCGGAGTCTCCAAGTGCCCG
>JBKKCW010000046.1:0-8977 GCA_046712485.1 Candidatus Limnocylindrales bacterium | reverse complement strand
GCGGGGGTTGGCATACAACGGCAGCTGGGCCGCTTCCCGCTCAGCGTTGATCCGCTCGAATTCCTTCCTTGGCATGTAGACCTCGCCGCGGACGTCGAGGCTGGCCATCGACGAGATCCGGTGCGGGATGGTCTTGATCGTGCGGAGGTTCGGGGTGACGTCCTCGCCGGTCGCGCCGTCCCCGCGGGTGGCACCCTGGACGAAGCGGCCACGCTCGTAGCGGAGCGTCACCGCCAGGCCATCGATCTTGAGCTCTGCCACGTAGCGGAGGTCGGCCGCGGGTTCCGGCGCGGGAGGCAACCCGAGTCCTCGGCGAACGCGGGCATCGAATGCGCGCAGCTCGTCGTGGCTGAAGGCGTTGGACAGGGACAACATCGGCCGCCGATGGCGGACCTCGTCAAAGATGCCGGTCGGCACGCCGCCGACCCGTTGCGTCGGGGAGTCCGGCGTGACGAGATCGGGATGCGCAGATTCGAGGGCGACCAGGCGCCGAAAGAGCTGGTCGTATTCGGCGTCGCTGATCTCCGGAGCGTCCTGAACGTGATACCGCTCGTTGGCGCGGTTGACCTGCTCGGCAAGCTCGGCGTGGCGCGCCCGGGCATCCGCCCGAGCAAGGGCAGCCGCCTCCTCGATCAGCGCCGGATCGACCGGCGGGAGCTCGACCGTCATGGACGCGAGGGTACCGAACCCGGCGCCCCGGCGCACCCGAGACGTCGGGCCGGGGAAGCGACTCGGGTCCCTAACGTCCCAGGTGGGAGCTCGAGATGGCGTCTGGGGTCGTCGTTCCGAGGAGTGCCATGGCAATCTCGAACTCCTCGCGCAGCACGGTCAGCGCGCGCTCGACACCGGGCTGTCCGCCCGCCGCCAGGGCCCACAGGATCGGGCGACCGACGAGCACCCCGCGGGCACCGAGCGCCAGGGCGATCGCGATATCCAGGCCCCGACGGACCCCGCCGTCGATCCAGACCTCGGTCCGACCGGCCACGGCGGCGGCGATGTCGCCGAGGACGTCGATCGGCACCACGGTTCGGTCGAGCTGCCGCGCGCCATGGTTCGAGACGACGATCGCATCGACTCCGTGCTCGACCGCCAGCAGCGCGTCCTCCACGCCGAGGATCCCCTTGAGCACGAGCGGCAGCCTGGACCAGCCCCGGATCGTCGGCAGATCCTGCCAGGTCAGGCTCCGGCGCTGCCACGGTTCCAGGAGGTCGGCGCCGCTGCGCATCGGTCGATGGGTGGGGCCCGTGTCGGCTGCCGCGAAGTTGCCGAGCGGGACGGCGAGGTCGAAGCCGCTGCGGCGATCACGCTCGCGGTAGCCGAGGATCGGCAGGTCGACCGTCAGCACGACCGCTTCGTAGCCTGACGCGGCCGCGCGCTCCAGGAGCTCGCGGGTCTGGGTCGGGCGCGCCTGGACGTAGAGCTGGAACCAGCGCCTGCCGGTCGGCGCGGCTTCGGCGACCGCCTCGATCGACTGGCTCGACAACGTCGACAGCGTGAACGGCACGCCGGCCATGGCCGCGGCGCGGGCGGTGGCGACCTCGCCGAGCGGATGGGCCAGCCCGTGGATGGCCATCGGCGCCACCGCCACGGGAAACGCCGCGGGTGCGCCGAGGAGCGTCGTCCCCGGCTCGATCGACGACACGTCGACGAGCACGCGCGGCCGGAGCCGGTAGCGACGCCAGGCGGCCTCGTTCTCCGCCAGGCTGACTTCGTCCCACGCTCCGCCGGCGACGTAGTCGAACGCTCCGGGATGCATGCGCTCGCGGGCGATCGCCTCGAGCTCGGCGAGGCTGACGGCCGCGAGGGCGCGAGGGTCCGGGGGCAGATCGCGACCGAGCAGGACGGATCGCGGCCCGGCGTCGGGACTGTCGCTCATGGCGCGCGATCCTGGCCGACGATATCGAGGTTGGCGAGGCTTGCGAGCATCGTCTTTCGGCCCACGCCCGGATCCTTGAACGCGACCGTGACCTCCTCGTCGTTGCGCGTCAGCTTGCTGGTCACGACGATGCCGTCGCCCCATCGCGCGTGGCGCACCCGGTCGCCGTCACGGAACTGGCGCTCGCCCGGGATGACCGGTCGGGGTGCCTTCACCGCAGTCGATCCCACCACCGTGGCCGACGAGCCCGGATCGCCGTCCCAGGTGCTCGCCCGCCGTGCAAGCGAGCCCGATGGTGCACCGTCCGCGAACGCCTCCCGCTTCGCCGCCAGGTCGCGCCCGGGACGGAAGGCCTCGCCCACGGCCGGGGCGCCCGGTCGGCCGCTCCCCTGCCGGAACGCCGCCCCCCCACGCGGTGGCGTACCGAATCGACTGGTTCGCCTTGCCCCGAACACGAGATCGAGGTCCAGGTCCCGGTCATCCGCACCGCCGAGCTGCGGACCGATCATCAGGTCGGCCGGGATCTCCAGCAGAAATCGTGACGGAACGGATGCCTGACCCATCCCCCAGGTCGCGCGGCGCCATGCGTGCGACAGGTACAGGCGGCGCTTGGCGCGGGTGATCCCGACATACGCCAGTCGCCGCTCCTCCTCGAGCTCCTTCTCGTCGTCGAGCGCACGGCTGTGCGGGAACAGACCCTCCTCGAGCCCCGCGATGAAGACAACCGGGAACTCGAGACCCTTGGCCGCGTGGAGCGTGATGAGCGTCACCGCGTCCGCATCGCCCTCGTACGAATCCTGGTCTGCGACAAGCGCGGTTTCCTCGAGCAGCCGATCCAGCGCGTCGTCCGGCGCCAGATCGTCGTACCGCGTCGTCACGGCGCGCAGCTCGAGCAGGTTCGCCCAGCGTTCCTCCCCGTCCTCCGAGCCGTCGGCCAGCATTGCCCGGTAGCCGGACGCCTCGAGCGCCTCGTCGAGGAGCTCGGGGATCGGCAGGACGCCGACCCGCGTCCGGAGCCGGCGGACGAGGATCGCGAACTCCGTCAACGCATTCCGGGTCCGCGGGGCGAGACCTTCGAGTTCGCCCTGGACGGCAGCTTCGATCGCGCCCCAGGTCGACCCGCCCTCGCGAGCCGCGGCCGCACGCAGGACCTCGATCGTCCGATCCCCGATGCCCCGGGCAGGCACATTGATGATCCGCTCGAAGCTGACGCTGTCCGTGTCCGATCGAAGGATGCGCAGGTAGGCCAGGGCATCCTTGACCTCGCGGCGCGCGTAGAACCGGGTACCACCGACGAGCTGGTAGCGGATCCCGTAGCGGAGGAACGATTCCTCGATGGCGCGTGACTGCGCGTTCATCCGGTACATCACCGCCACGTCGCGGGCCCGGAACCGAGCGTCTTCTTCGTCCGCACGCCGGGTCAGCGCGCTGGTCCGCCCGACGACCAGACCCTCGACCTGGCGGGCAATCCATTCGGCCTCTTCCTCCTCGTTGTAGGCCTCGAACCGCTGGATCCGGACGCCGCCGGCGTTGTCCGTCCAGAGCTTCTTGTCCTTGCGCGCGGTGTTGCGAGAGACGACGGCGTGGGCCGCATCGAGGATCAGCTGGGTCGAGCGGTAGTTCTGCTCGAGCTTGACCACCGCGGTGTCCGGCCAGTCCCGCTCGAAGTCGAGGATGTTCCGCAGGTCCGCTCCGCGCCACGAGTAGATCGACTGGTCGTCGTCGCCGACCACGCACAGGTTGTGGTGCTTGGCGGCGAGCGCCCGGACCCACAGGTATTGGGCCCGGTTGGTGTCCTGGTACTCGTCGACGTGCAGGTAGCGCCACCGCTCCTGGTATTTGACGAGTACTTCGGGGGCTTCGTCGAACAGGCGGACGGCCTCGAGCAGCAGGTCGTCGAAATCGAGGGCGTTCGCCTTCTGGAGCCGCTCGCGGTAACGCTTCGCGAGCCGGGCGATCGTCCGCTCGCGGTGGTTCGCCGCATGCTGGCTCAGGAGCTCGGCATCGAGCATCTCATTCTTGGCGCGGCTGATCGCCCCGAGCACGACGCTCGGCCGGAACTCGCCCGTCAGCGGCAGGTCCTCCTCGCGGAGGATCTGCTTCATCAGGGCCGCCTGGTCATCCGTGTCGTAGATCACGAACCGCCGACCGATCCCGATCGCCTCGCCGTCCTGGCGCAGGACGCGCGCGCAGAGAGAATGGAACGTGCCCGCCATCACGTCGCGGCCACCTTCGCCGACCAGGCTGATGATCCGCTCGCGCAGCTCCGCCGCGGCCCGGTTCGTGAACGTCACGGCCAGGATCCGCCACGGCGCCACGTCCTTGACGCCGACCAGGTACGCGATCCGGTGCGCGAGTACGCGCGTCTTGCCCGAACCCGCTCCGGCCAGGATCAGCAAGGGGCCCTCGGTGGTCGTGACCGCCCGGGCCTGCTCGGCGTTGAGCGCGCGGACGATCTCCTGGGTCCGGGCCCCAGCGGCGGCCTTGCGGACTGCGGGGTCGAGTGGCCTGGCCGTCGGCTCATCCGCGACGACGTCGGCCGGAGCACGGAGCCATGCCGGCTCCTCGGGTGGCAGGTCCGTCGTCTCGGGGAGCTCGACGAAGGCGGTGCCCGACGTCGCTGCCGCCTCGGCCGCCTCGTCGAGCGCGCTGCGACCGGCTCGACGACGTGGGGAGGGACTCACCCGTCCATTGTAGGTGGGCCCACCCACCACGGCCTTGGCGAAGGGCGACCGGACCCTAGGTGGCTGGCTTGATCTGATCCGCCGGCGGCGGCGAGATGTCGAATGGTTGGTCCCACTGGGAGAGCGCGATGTCGAGCGTCAGCGAACCCTGCGCGCCGAGCGAAGCAACCGTCGTGAGCCCCGCAAGGTGGCGGGTGTCCTTTTCGACCCTGACCGTGATGGCCAGGCTCGCGTCACCCACGTCGAGGGGCAGCATCTCGGTGGCGGCGGCCCCGCCCAACGCGGCCAGCTCGTCGGGTGTCAGCTCGATCATGACCGTGTAGCACTGCTTGCCGCCGCACTCCACGTCGTCGCCCTTGACTGGATCGATCCCTTCGGCGAGAAGCAGATCCCCGATACCGTCGAAGATTCCGGACGCGTCGGTCGGATCGACGGGCAGCTCGTCGGTGGCCTGCATGGCTTCGTATTGAGGCCCGGAAAGGGAGGACTTCAGGTATGTCGTCTCGCCGATCTGGATCAAGTCGCCGTTGAAGTTGAGCAGGGCAGGGACGGCGATCGTCGCGTGGGCCTTGCCTCCTGCCATGTCGATGTCGGCGGACGCCGACGTGCCCGCCAGCGACAGGCTCGTCGCCGGACCGCCCGTGCCTGCGAGATCGGCATTGATCGTGCCGTCGAGCCGGGCCTCCACATGCACGCTCTTGGCACCTTCGGTTGCGCTGAGTGCCGCGTTGATGATCTCGGTTGGATCGGTCAGCGCGGGCAGTGACGGCCCGCTACAGGCGGAGAGCGCGACGGCGGCGCCGGCGAGCAGCGCGATCGCGGCTGGCAGGCGGCGTAGGGGACGGGGCATGGAACACCTCGGTGGTTCGGCCGCGGCGGCCGACGGTCTTGACGTATGACCCAAGGGTCCGCGTGACGGCGCAGATCTGTCAACCGACCCACCGCGCCCCGATATAGTTGGTCGCCTTCGGCACCCGTCAAGGGAATCGCACATGGATGTGTCCGGGGCAACCACACACGTCTCACGCGACAAGAACCATCTTGCCTGGGATCCAGCCATCCCGCCGGTGGCGAGCATCGGCTCCGGTGACGTGGTCGAGCTTGACTGTCTCGACGCCTCCTTCGGGCAGCTGAACGCCGAGTCTTCCCATGAGACCCTCGCGGGCCTCGACTTCGACAGGGTCGACCAGGTGACAGGTCCCGTGGCGGTCGAAGGGGCGGATCCGGGCGACACGCTCCAGATCGACCTGCTCGCGTTCGAGCCTGCGGACTGGGGTTGGACGGCGTCCATCCCGGGTTTCGGCCTTCTTGCCGACGATTTCCCAGATCCCTTCTACAAGGTGACGCGTCTCGAGGCGGGGGAAGATCGGGTGGAGTTCTGGCCGGGCATCCGGATCCCGATCGCGCCGTTCTGCGGCGTGATCGGTGTGGCACCGGTCACCGGTCCGCTGTCGACGATTCCCCCCGACGTCCACGGCGGCAACATGGACACGCGGCACTTGGTGGCCGGCTCGACGCTCTTCCTGCCTGTCTTCCAGCCGGGGGCGTGCCTGTCGGCTGGCGATGGTCATGCCACCCAGGGCGACGGCGAGGTATCGGGCACCGCGATCGAAACGCCGATGAGGGCGCGGCTGCGCCTGACCGTGCGCAAGGACCTGCACCTCGACGCGCCGGCCTTCCTGGCCGCGCCCGATCCGCACGCCGCGCTGCGCAACGGAGCGCGGTACGCCACCGACGGCATCGGGCCGGACCTGATGGTCGCGGCCCGTGACGCGGTGCGTCGGATGATCGATTGGCTCGTGCGCGAGCACGGGCTCGAACCGGTGCAGGCCTATCTGCTCTGCAGCGTGACCGTCGACCTGCGGATCAGCGAGATCGTCGACGTGCCGAACTTCATCGTCACTGCCTATTGCCCGCTGGGGATCTTCGAGTAGGCGCTATCAGCTGAGCGTGTCGGATGGGGCCGGCGCCTCGCCGCCGTAGACGTCTCCCATGCGCTCGAGCGCCTCGGGGTTCCTGGACCGGAGCACAAGGTAGAGGGCGACGCCGATCAGCATCCAGACGCCCACGATCGGGGCCGTCCAGCGAAGCGCCGTCTCGTATGGTGGGAGCTCGATATCGAGGAGCGGGATCGTCAGGCCGCCGATGACAGCCAGCCCCGCCGGGATCATCGCCACCACGCCGAGGACCGGCACGATCAGGTGCTTGATGACATTGAACTCATCTCGCCGCTCGCGCCAGAAATAGCCGATGCACGCCAAGTTCACGCAGATGTAGATGAACACGAACAGCAGCCCCAGCATCGTGCCAAGGAAGACGTACACGTTCAGACCGCCAAAGCTCGCGGCGCCCTCCGGCGTTGGGAATGGGTCGTTGGCAAGAGCGAGTCCCAGGACGACCGCGATGATCAGCGCGCTGATCGCCTGGAAGTGCACGGCGTTCACCGGCGCGCGGGTTTCGGGGTGGACGGCCGCGAACCAGCGGGGCAGCAGCGCGACGCGGCCCATGGCGAACAGTGATCGAGTCGCCGCGGTCGCTCCCGCATTCGCGTTCGCCAGCGAGCTGTTGAGGATGGCGAAGACGATCAGCAGGCCGCCGATGCCGGGCAGCACCTCCTCGGCCATGAAGCCCCACGGGTCGCCCTCGTTGAAGGTGTAGAACTCGACCATCCGATCCGGACCGAAGAAGACGGTGGCCGCATAATAGTTGAAGACGTAGAACAGGCCGACCAGGATCGCTGACCAGACCACGGCCCGTGGGATCGCACGGCGCGGCTCCCTGGTCTCCTCGCCGAGCGGCGCGGCCGCTTCGAAGCCAATGAAGGCCAGCAGGCAGAAGATCATCCCCTGGAAGGCCGGCCGGATGCCGTCGTCGCCGGGAAGGAACACGTTGAGCGTGTTCTGCTCGGCATTCGCGATCAGCAGCAGCGAGATCAGCAGGAAGATCGCGATCTCGATAACGCCAAGGATGAGGCCGATCCGCGTGGAGAGCCCGATGCCCCGGTACGTCAGCCACCAGACCGCGAGCCCGCAGAGCACCGCGAGCGCCAGCCACGCGAACGCGAAGTCGATGCCGAGGTACGCCGACAGAAAGATCGCGCCATAGAAGCCGAACCCGCCGAGCAGGAGCGGCATCACCAAGGGTTCGGCCAGCGCGAAGCCCCAGGCCACGAGCCAGCCCACGAACGAGCCCAACCCGTTGCGGACATAGGTGAACATCCCGCCCGCAGACGGCAAGTGCCTCGCGAGTTCTGCCATGGAGAACGCCGTGAACAGGACGGCGATCATCGCGAAGAGCACGGCGAGCGGCGTGATGCCGCCGGCGAACGATGTCGCTGCGCCGATCGAAAGCGCCGTGGCTACCGCCGGCGCCATGTGGGTGATGGATTGGAACAGCACCTCCGGGAGTCCGATCGCATCCCGTTCGAGGCTCGCTCCGTCCTGCGTCGTCGCCATGCCACCCTCCTCACACCCTGGCCGGGTTTCCTCACGCTGGGCGGCGTGCTCCCGACCGTTTCAGATGGTATGCAACGGAATGCGCGCCGAACAGCCCCGAATCTGCCGCCTGCGACGCAGCAATCGGTCGAGCTGGGCGAGCGTCTCGAGCTGGGCGTCGGGTCAGCCGGCGGGCGGTGCCGGCGGGAGTGCGCTGCTGGTCGGCTGGGGAGCGTTTGCCGAACCCCAGGCCGGAACCGGCGTCGGCGGCGGGACGGCCTCCAGCTGGATCTCGATCCCGCCGATCATCCTCGCCGCGAAGTTATAGAGGAGGCAGGCCAGTGCGGTGAAGATCCAGCCAAGGATCCCGTAGACGACCGCCCCGAGCAGTCCGAAGGCGAGGACACCCACCGCACCGAGGCCCCCGACCGATTGATTGGCAGGCACGGTGAGGGCAACGATCGAAGCGATCGGCACGAAGATCACCGCCACGATGACGACGTAGAAGAATGCCACTACGTTTGACGTCCTGATCACGCCGAATCGTCGAACTCGGAACATCGCTCCCTCCCGTACAGACGGAACCCGAACGTCGTGAGTATGACGGCTGACCTGGCGGCGATCCGAGCGGCCCCAGATCGGCGCGAGGAACGGCGGTCGTCGCCGCCCGACAAGACGAAACCCCCGGCGGATGCCGAGGGTTTCGTCGTTCTGTTGACGCCTGGTTCGGACTAGAAGTCCATCCCGCCGCCGCCGTGGCCGTGATCGCCGCCGCCGCCGTTGCCCTTGTCCTTCTCGGGCTTGTCCGTGACAAGCGTCTCCGTGGTCAGGACCATGGCTGCGATGGAGGCTGCGTTCTGCAGTGCCGAGCGGGTCACCTTGGCCGCGTCGACGATCCCCTTCTTGAAGAGGTCGCCGTACTCGCCCTTGAGCGCGTCGTAGCCGAAGCCGGCCTTCAGCGTCTTGACGTGCTCGACCACGAC
>JBKKCW010000045.1:0-3156 GCA_046712485.1 Candidatus Limnocylindrales bacterium | reverse complement strand
AAATGGGACCAACATAAATATAAAAACCACACAACGGCGAAGGATGTGGTGACACCGGGCACCGGCGGAGCAGTACCTTCGTTTGCCGACCATCCCGGAGACCGGCGATTCCCACTGCTATCCTCGCGCCATGTTGAGCGGTGGCATTGGCGGGTACGGGGTGCAGGCGCCGCGCATCCTCATCGTCGACGACGACCCGAACCTGCTCGTGCTGCTGGCCGACCAGCTTCGCGCAGACGGCTTCGAGACGGCCACTGCCCGCGACGGCGTCGAGGCGCTCCGCCGGCTGCAGGCGTCGTGGCCGGACTTGCTGATCATCGACATGATGATGCCGCGCATGGACGGGCTCTCTTTGGCGCGCGAGATCAAGGCCCGGGCGGACCTGCCGATCATCGTCCTCTCGGCGATCGACGCCGGTGACTCCAAGGCAGATCTGCTCGAGGAAGTCGCCGAGGACTACGTCACCAAGCCCTACCACTACCCGGAGCTGCGGGCGCGGATCAACCGCGTGCTCCGGCGGCTCGGCGACAAGGTCCCCAGGCAGAGCCTCGTCCTTGGTGCGGACCTCACGCTCGACCTGCATCGGCGCGAGGCCACCGTCGCGGGCCAGACCGTCGCGCTGACGCCGACCGAATCGCGGCTGCTGTACGCCCTCGCGGCCAATCTCGGGAAAACCGTGACGACCGAGACCCTCCTCGCACGCGGCTGGGCCGAGACGGAGGACGCCGATCCGTCGTACGTCTGGGTGACCATGCGACGGCTGCGTCAGAAGGTCGAACGCGAGCCGAACCGACCAGTCCACCTCCAGACCGTCCGAGGCATCGGCTATCGGCTCGTTTCCATCGCCGACGATGGCGGCGTGGCCAGCGGAGCTGCGACGAACGCAACCACCGAACGTGACTGACACCGAGCTCAGCGATCTCGGGCGCGCGCGCGACCAACCCGACGATCCGCCGTCCGGAATGGGGTTCCGGACACGACTCACCGTCGCCCTGATCTTCGCGGCGGTCCTGCCAATGACGGCATTCGGCCTGCTCGTCCTTGCAATCGGTGTCGTCGGCGGCGGCGGACCGGTGGCTGACGCGAACCTGGCGCGGGTGCTGTTGTTTGGGCTGGCGATCGCGGTGCTCCTTGCTGTCTTCGTGTCGTACCTCGTCGCGGCAGACTTGACGCAGCCCTTGCGAGCGATTGCCAAGGCCGTCGACCGAGTTTCGGCCGGCGACCTCTCGACGCCGATCCGCGTCGGCGGCGACGACGAGCTGGCCAGGCTCGCCGAGAGCCACAACCGTCTGGCGGCGGATCTCGAGCGCCGCAATCGCGAGCTCGGCCGGATCCTGGCGGCGATCGAAGGTGCGTCCCCCCGTCACGGCGTCGAGTTCCTAGCGGGCAAGGCCGCGCTCGATGCGCAGGCGGCGTTTGGTCTGCTCGATGCCGAAGTCATCCTCGTCGACCCGACGGAGATCCCGACCGACGAGGCGATCCCCGGAGAGGCTCGACCGTTGCGGGCCGAGCTCCGCGTGGGCAACGAGTTGCTCGGTGTGTTGCTTGGCCGGTTGCCCGCCACTCGCACGTGGGAACGCGCGGACCAGGACCTGTTCGTGTTGTTCGCCAGCGAGATCGCTGTGGCTATTCGCAATGCGCAGCTCTTCGGGCAGGTCGAGGCGCAGAACGCACAGCTGCTCGAGCTCGACGCGGCAAAGGACGACTTTCTGCGCGGCGTAAGCCACAACCTCCAGACGCCGCTGACGAGCATCCGGGCGTATGCGGAGCAGCTCGAGATCGACCGGCCCGATCCGCGCCTCGGCATCATCGGCGAACAGTCCGAGCGCTTGTCCCGGATGGTCCGCCAGCTCCTGACGGTGACACGACTCGAATCGGGTGCGCTCCATCCCCGCTCGGAAGTGGTGGCACTCGCGACCCGGGTACGCAAGGCGTGGGAAGCACTCGGCGCCGCGGAGGAGGTTTCCTTCACGCTCGAGGACCGCGCCCCGGGATGGCTGGCCGTGGCCGATCCGGATCAGCTCGACCAGGTGCTGTGGGCGCTGCTCGACAACGCCGTGAAGTACGGCGGCCGCACGCCGGTCGCGGTCGAGATCGATGCCGAGGCCGCGGAGGCCCGGCTGCGCATGACGATCTTCGACCACGGCCCGGGTGTCAGCGAAACGGATCGGTCGCGATTGTTCGGGCGGTTCGTTCGGGGTGCCGAGCGGTCACCCGACGAGGGCAGCGGTCTCGGGCTGTACGTCTCGCGCGAGCTGTGTCGCGCGATGGACGGGGATCTATTCCTCGAGCCGCCGACGCCAGGACGTGGCGCGTCCTTCAGCATCCACCTGCCGGCCGAGTCGGCCGAAGAGGGCTGACGCCCAGTACCCGTCGACGTCCGCCTAGAGACTAGGGGCGGTCTCGATCGATTCGGCTCGCGTCCACAGGCGGTGCATTGGGTCGACAGCAACGAGCCATGCCATGGCGATGCCTGGAAGCATCCCGACGATCTCGGGGAGCCCCAGGTAAACCGTCATGGCCGCGCCAATGTACCAGCCCGCGAACAGCCAGAGAGATGTGGCCAAGAGTCGCTTGTGCATGGGCGCACGATGCCACCGCGCGCATCACGATTTGATAGCCCGAGAGTCATGATTGCAACGCTGGAGGGGCTGGTACGAACGGATGGGTGGGCGCACGGGGGAAAGGTGCACCGCAAGGTCGGCAGGTGATCATGCCCCCAACGTTTCCAGTATCGGAGCCTTGGTTGGGTTCCGGACCAGTCCGGGGTGATGTCTTGTCAGGTCGACTCAAGAAGCGCGCCAATCCGCGTAGCACCCGAGGGCAGAGCCTCGTGGAATTCGCGCTGGTAGTCCCGATTCTGCTCGTCCTGCTGCTGATCGCCATCGACTTCGGCCGCTTGTTCTCGAGCTGGGTCACCTTGAACAATGCGGCGCGCGTGGCAGCAAACTATGCGGCCTCCGATCCGACGCCCGAAGATGGCTTCGGTCCGTCTAGCACGTATGCGGCGAAGGTCAACGCCGAGGGCTTCGGGTCCCTCAATCCAACCTGCACTACGGCAGGAGTGGCGGAGCCCGTGTTCAGCGACACCGTGGTCGTTGCTTACTCGACCTCTACGATTCTCGGAGAGGAGGCGACCGTGTCGATCTCGTGCAC
>JBKKCW010000044.1:0-8961 GCA_046712485.1 Candidatus Limnocylindrales bacterium | reverse complement strand
GCGGCGTGGAGCTCCATCGAGTGGTCGCGTAGCCACCGCCGCCAGATCGCGTGGTCCGGTCGACGCGAGGCGACGACCGACCAGAACCGCGGCCCGTGACCAAAGACGCGGAGATGGGCGAGTTCGTGGATCACGACCGTATCGAGCGCCTCCGGTGGGGCCAGGATCAGGCGCCACGAAAACGCCAGGCGACCCTGCCGCGACGCACTCCCCCACCGCGTCCGCTGATCGCGGATGCTGATCGCTTCGGGTGCAACCTCGAGCGCGGCGGCATGGCGCAGGACCGCCCGCTCGATCTCCGTCCGGGCTCGCGGCTTGAGCCAGCCCTCGAGGAGCGCGCCTTTCGAGCGTCGCTCGGTGGCCGCGAGCCGAATGACGATCTCATCCTGGGTGAGCCCGCCGACCCGTTCGACGCGCGACCGGCGGACCTCGGGCTCGGTCGGGACGAAGCGAAGGCGGTGGAGCTCGCCGCGAAACCGGAGCTCGGCGCCATCGCGGAGACCGCCACGCGCCGCCAGCACGGCCCGATCGCGAGCATGACGGTCCAGGTGGCGGCGGAGCCACGGCTCACGCTCGACGAGGAAAGCGCGCACCTGGCGCTCGGGGTCCGTCCAGCCTCGGCGGCCCGGTGACGGAACGGTCACGACAACTCCACGATCTGGATGGATCACGACACGCAGACCGCGGGACCGTGGAGATCGTCGGAGCGTATACGCAAGCGGCCCGCCAGGCAGATGCAGCGTGGCGGCAGTCTCGGTGACGGTCACGCCCCGATGGTGCCACGATCAGCCTGGCCGCAGGAGCCGTCCCGGCCGCTCGCCCGTTTCGACGCTATCGAGGATCGCCGCCACGCCGTTGACGATGACGTGCGGGATCCCGGTCGGGTACCGTGCCGGGTCGCCGTAGGTCGCGTTCGCTGCGACGGTGTTGGGATCGAACACGACGAGATCGGCAAAGGCTCCCTCGCGGATGACCCCGCGGTCTCGCAGGCCCAGGCGTTCGGCCGGGACGGAGCTGAGCTTTGCGATGGCCGTCTCGAGCGAAAGCGTCCCGCGCTGGCTGACGTAGACGTCGAGGACGCGAGCCGTGCTGCCGTACGTCCGCGGGTGCGGCTTCCCGGCGTCGAGGATCGGGTGACCCGGTCGGCGCCCTTCGGCGTCGGTGCAGACCGCGATCCACGGCACGGCAAGGATGGCATCCACGTCTGGCTCGCTCATGCATTCGAGAACGATCTGCACGTCGAGACGATCGTCGATCAGGGTCTCGAAGGCGACGTCGGCAGCGTCCTTGCCGGTCTCCTCGGCGAGCTCCGCGATCGAGCGGCCGGCCCATTCCGGGTGGCTGGCGGCGGACGAGATGACGATGCCGCCCCATCCGGGATCACGGGCCACGTTCTCCCAGCCGGAGATCCCGCGCTCCATTTGTGCTCGCACCTCGTCCCGGACGGCCGGCTCCGCGAGGGCCGCAACGCACGCCTCGACACCGAGCCCGAGCAATCCGGGCGGCAGGATGATGGCCAGCGTCGTGGCCGCGGCCGTGTACGGATACTGGTCAGCGGCGATATCGAGACCGTCCGAACGCGCCGCCTCGAGGCGGTCGATGGCGTCGCCGGCTCGACCCCATACCGATCGCGAGCCGCATTTGAGATGGGAAACCTGGAGCCTGGCTCCGGATCCTGCGGCGCGCACGGCCGCAATCGACTCGTCGAGCGCCGCAAACAGGCCGTCGGCCTCGTTGCGCATGTGTGTCGCGTACAGGCCGCCGCGGCGCGCCGTCGCGGCCACGAGCGTCTCCACTTCCGTGGCGGACGCGTGCACACCCGGGGCGTAGATCAAGCCTGATGACAGTCCGAACGCGCCCGCGTCGAGTGCCGCCTCGACCTCGGTGACCATCGCACCGAGCTCATGCGGTGTGACCGGGCGGCCTTCGGCTCCGATGACGGAACCACGAATCGTGCCGTGGCCGACGAGGAACGCGACGTTGGGCCCGAGCGCCTGGCGCTCGACGTGGTCCAGATATTCCGAGAACGTGCGCCACGTCGCCTCGAGCCCGTTGGGACGCAGGGCGAGCTCGATCACCTCACGGCCGGTGTCGGTCACCGGCGCGAGGCTTTCCCCACAATTGCCCGACAGCTGCGTCGTGAATCCCTGGTGGAGATGACTGGCCAGGGCACCATCCACGAGGATCGAGCCGTCTGAATGACCATGTGAATCGATGAACCCCGGCGCGACGACAAGGCCGCTGACATCGAGAACCTGCGCGACCTCGTCGGGGTCGACGGCGGAAAGGTCGCCGATCGCGGTGATTCGATCGCGGGTTACACCGACGTCCGCCCGACGCCGGCGCGCGCCGGTGCCATCGACCACTGTCCCGCCGCGCAGCAGGAGATCGAGGGTTGCCATTCGCGGGATGGTGCCACGTCCGCGTGGTGGCGAGGCCGCGGGCGCAGTGAACGAGGCCGGAGGCGCGATGCGGACCTCCTGCTACACTCGGCCTTCCGTGGGGCTATAGCTCAGCTGGAAGAGCACCTGCATGGCATGCAGGGGGTCCGGGGTTCGAGTCCCCGTAGCTCCACCACCCGCGCCGAGACCGCGAAACCCTCACCCCTCGCCGGCGTGGCGAGGGGTGAATCGTCTCCGAGGACACCGTGACGGACACCGCCGAGAACCGCACCCGAACCGAGCGCTACGACCCGACGGCGATCGAACCGCGCTGGCAGGCACGGTGGGCGGAGCTCGGCCTCCACGACACGGACCTGGTCAACGACCCACGGCCCAAGTACTACCTGCTGACCATGTACCCGTATCCATCGGGCGATCTGCACATCGGTCACTGGTACATCGTCACGCCCAGCGACGCGCTGGCCCGCTACCGGCGGATGCACGGCTACAACGTCTTCTTCCCCATAGGGTTCGATGCCTTCGGTTTGCCGGCGGAGAACGCGGCGATCAAGAACGGCGGTCACCCATTCACCTGGACGATGTCCAACATCGAGACGATGCGCCGCCAGTTCCGGTCGATGGGCGCGACATTCGCCTGGAAACAGGAGGTCGTCACCGCCGACCCGAGCTATTACAAGTGGAACCAGTGGCTGTTCCTGCGCCTCCTGGAGGCCGGCCTGGCGTATCGCGCCCTGTCTGCCGTGGACTGGTGCCCCAACGACGGGACGCTCGCGCGCGAGCAGGTCGAGGGGACGGAACGCCGCTGCTGGCGCTGTCACGCCCTGGTCGAGAAGCGCGACCTGGAGCAGTGGTTCCTGCGAACGACCAAATACGCCGACGAGCTGCTGGATTTCACCGGGATCGACTGGCCGGAGCCCGTCCGGATCATGCAGACCAACTGGATCGGCCGGTCCGAGGGCGCCGAAATCGACTTCGCCGTCGCACCGGACGAGCACCAGCCTGGCGGCGATCGAATCCGCGTCTTCACCACGCGCCCCGACACGCTGTTCGGGGCCACGTTCATGGTCCTCGCCCCGGAGCACCCGCTGGTCGCGCAGCTGACCCACCCGGGCCGACGCGGGGAGGTCGAGGCGTACGTCGCCCAGGCGCGTCGCCGGACCGAGATCGAACGCATGTCGGCCGACCGTGCCAAGACCGGCGTCGCGCTTGGCGCCGAAGCCGTCAACCCGGTCAATGACGAGCGGATCCCGATCTTCATTGCCGATTACGTCCTGTCCGGCTACGGGACCGGCGCGATCATGGCCGTCCCCGCGCACGACGAGCGCGACTTCGAGTTCGCGCGCAACTTCGGACTGGAGATCCGGCGGGTGGTCGCCGCGCCGGGCACCAGGGCGGATGCGCCGATGGCAGACGCCTACATCGCTCATGCCGCCGACGAGCGCCTGGTCAACAGCGGCCGGTTCGACGCCATGCTCGCCGATGCCGGCGGCAAGGCGATCGTCGACTGGCTGGCCGCCGATGGTCGCGCAGAGCCAACGGTCACCTACCGGTTGCGCGACTGGTTGATCAGCCGGCAGCGCTACTGGGGCACACCGATCCCGGTCATCTACTGCGAGGGGGACGGGATCGTGCCCGTCCCCGATGACCAGCTACCGGTCCTGCTGCCGGAGACCGTCGACTATGCAGGCAGCGGCGACAACCCGCTGAACCACGACGAGACCTTCCTGCGCGTCGATTGCCCGCGCTGTGGCCGGCCCGCCCGGCGCGAGACCGACACCATGGATACGTTCATCGACTCGTCGTGGTACTGGTATCGATACCTGTCGCCCAACCACGAAGACGCTCCGGTGGACCCGGCGATGGCCAGGCGCTGGACGCCCGTCGAGCAGTACACCGGTGGCGCCGAACATGCCGTGATGCACCTGCTCTACAGTCGGTTCTTCACCAAGGCCATGGCCGACTGCGGTCTGATCGAGCACCGCGAGCCCTTCCTGCGTCTGTTCAACCAGGGCCAGATCCTGGGTGCCGACGGCGAACGCATGAGCAAATCGCGCGGCAACGTGCAGGATCCGGACGAGCTCGTGCATCGGTATGGCGCGGACACCGTCCGCCTTTTCCTGATGTTCATGGGTCCGTGGGATCAGGGCGGACCGTGGAGTCCGACCGGGATCGGTGGCGTGCACCGCTTTCTGAACCGGGTCTGGACGCTGGTCGTGGACGCGCACGGTCGGGAACCGGGCGATCCGGACGCGGGCAAGCTGCCCGGAGGAGAGGACGCCGGGGCGGCTCGCTTCGCATTGCGCGCCGCCGCCCATCGAACCCTTCGCGACGTGACCGAAGATTACGACGGCTTCCGCTTCAATACGATGATCGCCAAGCTCATGGAGCTGGCCAACACCCTCTTCCACTACCGCGGAACCGAGGTGGCCGAAAGCGCCGAGTGGGATGAGGCCATTCGCCTGCTGCTCCTGATGTTGTCGCCGGCCGCACCCCATATCGCCGAGGAGCTGTGGAGCCGACGCCTGCACGTTGCCGGGGAGCAATGGGCCTCGATCCACACGCAAAGTTGGCCCGACGTCGACCCGTCAGCCATCGTCGAGTCGACCCGCGAGATCCCCGTCCAGGTCAATGGCAAGCTGCGCGCTCGTGTCACCGTACCGGCCGACGCGTCGGCCGCGGACATCGAGGCCGCGGTTCTTGCCCACGAGCGCGTCGCCGACGTCATGGCCGGGCGCAGACCGGACCGGATCATCGTCGCCGGTGGCGGCCGACTGGTGAACCTGGTGGTCAAGTGACCGATCCATCCGAGGATGCCGTCGCGTTCGAGAAGTTCCTCGGATCTTCGTCCCCGGAGGTCGCAGCGACGGCGCGCGCCGTCCGCCAGGCCATTCTCGCGGCCCTGCCGGACTCCGCAGAGTGGTTCGATCCTGGCAACGGTCTCCTGGCCTTTGGCGCAACGCGGACGATGCGCGATCTGATGTTCGCGATCGTGCCGCACAAGGCACATGTCAACCTGCAGCTCGTCGACGGCGTGGATCTCCCGAACCCATACGCTCGGATCGAGGGCACCGGAAAGCGTGCCCGCCACGTCAAGGTCCGCTCCGCCACGGAGACGGGCGAGCCTTGGGTCAGCGAGGTGATCGCCGCCCAGGTCGCGTTCCGCAATCGGGGCCCGTAGTCACCGATCTCGCACGAGGTCCGCGCTGGCGTCCATCTTCGCCCGGGCACGATGACGCGCCGCCTTTGCCCGGTTGCCACAGGTGGACATGTCGCACCACCGCCGGCGGCCCGTACGCGAGGCGTCGTAGAAGATCCACTTGCAGGTGTCGCTGGCGCACACCCTGATCCGCTCAGGCTCACCGCCGGTCAGCTCGCCCACGAGGGGGTCGGCAAGCCGCGCCAGCGCGTCGTCGATCGGATCGCCCACGTGCCGGTGATCGACGTAACAGCCCGCGGGTCCGGGGACGAGCTCGATGACCTGACGGGCGTGGAGCGCGCGATTGACAGTCGACAGCGCCGAGGCCTTCGGGGCGCGTTTCTCGGCGATCGCTTCGGCGACTTCGCGCATGGCGTCGCGCACGTGATGGACGCGCGCGAGGTCTTTCTCGCGCTCGGCGGGCTGGGTGGCGCGGGCCCGGTCTGCGCCTTCGCGGTGGATGACCCCGCGATCGACGAACCAGGCTAGCGCATCGTCGAGGCTCGGGAGCTTCTCGACCGGGAAACCATTCTCGGTGTCGGCAGTGTTCAGGAAGTCGAAGGTCGATTCGAGATCGACCCCGTGGGCATGGCCGCGATCGCCCGGACCGTGGGTGCTTGTCAACATTGTGCTAACCACCTTATACCGCTTGACAGGTTACGCGCAAGTAGGTACAGTGTAACCAGTAAGACAGCAAATACCAGTTACTCGGACAGGAGGCCGAACCAATGGACGCAGTGATGATGTTCCTGATCACGATCATCGGTCTCGCCGTCCTTGGCGTGGCTTCGATCAGCGGGGGCGCTGACTCGCGCGAACAGTACCAAGACGACCACGTCCGCTGAGCCAAGTCTCGGCCCGCTCGTCCCACGATTTCATGTCATTCCCAGGAGACGCTCTGATGAACCACTACGCCTACGGGCTCTTGGCTCTCGACATCGCCCGTCAGCGATCGCTCGAGGCCGAACAGCACTACCTCGAGTCCCAACTCGCGGCCAGCGCTCCGGCGCGGCCGTCCACGATCCGCCGGCTCGCAGCGCAGAGCATGGCCGGCGTCAGCCGAGGCTCCGTTTGGATCGTTCGGCAGCTCGATGATCGGGTCGCCGACGAACTTGGCCGAACCCTGGCTCCAGCCGATTAGCTCGGCGCGAACGCGAGTGACCCACCGAGTGACCACACTGACCGCCAGCTGGTCCAGCCGGCGGTCTTGCTGTTCGCTCAGCGAAGTCGCACGCGCCAGATACACTCCGCCGGCCAGCGTCGAGACCACTCCCGTTCTTGCTCGTCGCGGTAGGTGCTGACCGCGTCGGCAGTCGGCCGCGGTTCGATAAGGTCGAGAAGCTCGAACCCGGTCTTGTGGAACAGGTCGATCCAGGCGCCATACCCGAGGTTGAAATCGATCGAGTCGGCGTAGACGAACCGGTGCATCTCGAAGTAGTCCGCGACCAGACGATCGCCCGCACGTTCGGCGTCAGGTGCCCAGGTGATCGACAGGATCGGCGAGCTGTGGCTGAAGGCGAACAGACCGCCACCTCGCAGCAGCCGCGCCACCTCCGGCACGGTCCGGTATGGGTCGGAGAACGTCATCGCGCCGTAGTCGCAGAAGACCACGTCGAAGCTCGCATCCGGCAACGGGACCTGCTCCGCGCTGGCGTGGACCAGCGGGAAGTCGACGCCCGACTTGGCCATCAACGTCCGGGCGTGTTCGAGCTGGCGTTCGGAGAGATCGAGGCCCACGGGCCGCGCACCGGACTTCGCCAGCGCGATCGACCATTGGGCAGCCCCGCAACCCAGCTCGAGGATGTCCTTGCCCTCGACGTCACCGAGGACGTTGAGCTCGGACTCCGGGATCTGCCAGACACCCCAGGCCAGCCCGCCGCCCACCTCGAGGAATGATCCATGGTCCGCCTGGTACGAATCTGCGGTCTCGTTCCAGGACTGCCGGTTCCGACGAGCATGTGGGCTGAGGGAGTCGGCGACCAGCGATTCGTTGTCGTTCATCGACGGAGGGTACCCGGCCATGGCCCCGACCATCGGGCTGCAGGGTACTGGGACCATCGTCTGGGCGCCGACCCGACCATTCGCACCTAACGGGATGGATGCCCATGCGTTGTTCCCGGTGACACCCGGAGTCCGTCACGCCACGCGGGCGGTCCGTCGGCTCCCAGGCACCGCCGCCCACCCACGTGTAATTCGGAGGACGCATGAAGACGCGGACAATCTCACTCGGATCTGCAGCGCTCCTGGTCGTGAGCCTGCTCGGCACGGGCATCGTCAGTGCCACCCCGCCCGCGGGCAGGGCCGACAAGTCGCAGGGCGCCGCCTGCGTCGCGGCGACACCCTCACCAACCCCGACTCCGGTCCCTGGTGCGACGCCGACGCCCACGCCAACCCCGACGCCCACGCCGACGCCCACGCCCACGCCAACCCCGACGCCAGTCCCGGGGGCCATGCCTACCCCGACGCCGACACCAGCGGCAACGCCCGTCAAGGTGGCGAACTTCAGCGCCAAGGTGAGCACCGGCCATCCGTGCGGCAAGATCGCGGTCCAGGCCAAGGTCCTGCACCCGGTCAAGGGCAAGTCCTTCAGCGCCAAGGCGACGGCACACTTCGCGGGCGGTGACGTCACGGTCACGCTCAAGCGCAGTGGCAAGTCGTTCGTCGCGAATGGCAAGATCCCGGTCCCGGCCGGTCAGCCTGCCGGAACCGTCAAGGTGGATGTCGTCATCACCTACGGTGGCGTCGCCCAGACGACGATCGTCAAGGATGCCAAGATCTCGGCGCCATAACCTCAGACCACCCCCACTACGTGCACAGACGCGCCGTCCGTTAGGGCGGCGCGCCTGTTTGTCCGTCGCGGGATGGTGGATCCGCGGGGGACTCAAGTCAGGCCGGCGTCCAGCTCTGCAGCTCGACGATGTTGCCCTCCGGATCCGTCGTGTAGCACCACGTCACGCGCCGCCCATCCGCGGTCTGGCTCGTGATCACCTCGCCGACAGAGCCGCCACCCTGGTCCAGCGCCGTCGAGCGGGCCGAATGGACCTCCGGCACGACGAACGCGATGTGGCCGAAACCCGGGCGGTTCGCCTCGGTTGGTGGGTGCTCGAGCGACGGGTCGTACTCGAAGATCTCGAGCGTCGGGCCAGTCGGTCCACCCCCGGGCAGGCGAAGGTGGACACCCCGCAGGGCGGCGTTCGGGACCTCGGTCGCAGCCGACAGGTCGGCCCCGACAGATACCGTTCGGGCGGGACGGGCGTGCAACCGAACACGCGCTCGTAGAAGTCTGCCAGCGCGCCCCAGTCTCGAGCGATGAGGTTGACGTGGCCGAACCGGGCATCGATCACGGCGCCATTGTGGCGCCGC
>JBKKCW010000043.1:0-5893 GCA_046712485.1 Candidatus Limnocylindrales bacterium | reverse complement strand
TTGTACGCGCGGCCCCACGCGTGGTGGACACCCATCGGGTTGTTGGCCGTGATCGGGCCGTCGAGGAAGCTCCACTTGGGGCCGCCGGCGTTCTGGGCACGGAGCCGGGCGAACGTCCGGCGCTCGCGCCAGTGGGCGAGGATCTCGTGCTCCTGCGCGACGAAGTCGGGCTTCGAGGTGACGGGTCGGAACATTCAGCCTCACGTGTGGACCGATCCGGGCAGGCGTCTCGGACCCCCGGGTCGTCCAGGTCTTGCCCGGGCGCACCGGCTGCGGAATCGGCGGGCCCGAGTATCCTACCCGCGATGCATCAACCGCAGGACGCGCGACCGCGCGGACGGTCTCCGTTCACGGCGGCATTCCTGTCCCTGCTCTTCCCGGGACTCGGGCATCTCTACGCCGGAGCGCCCAGCCGGGCCCTTGCCTTCGCTGCGGCGCCCATCCTGCTCGTCGCGCTGCTGGCGGGGATCGTGTTGCGCCTCGACCGCATCGAGCTCGTCGGTCTGGTGCTCAACCCGCTCATGCTCAGCTCGGTCTTCGTGTTCAACGTCGTCGTGCTGCTGTACCGCCTCGTCGCGATCATCGACGCGTACCGGGTGGCCGAGTTCCTCAATGCCTACGGTGCGGCGGGCGATGGGCGGCTCGGCCCGGCCCGGATCCCGCGCAATCCGCTATCGGTCGCCGGGCTGCTCGCGGTGGTATTTGTCATGACCGGCAGCCACGTCGTAGTCGCCCGGTACGACATGCTCGCACTCGACCTGCTCGAAAGCGGTTGCATCTTCATCGGCGACCAGCCAAACCGCGAATGCAGCGTGGACCCGACCGCTGCTCCCGGCGTGTCGCTCGATCCCTCTGCCGAGCCCGAACCCAGCCCCGTCGGTGGCGAGGTCCCAAACGTCTCGGCCCCGCCCTGGGATGGCCGAGAGCAGCTGAACATCCTGCTCATCGGGACGGACCAGCGACCCCGCGAAGGCACCTACAACACGGACACACTGATCGTGGTGTCGATCGATCCGCCGAGCCGGCAGGTCGCGATGTTCAGCCTGCCCCGCGACACGGTGGACGTTCCCGTCCCGCCCGGACCTGCCCAGCAGGCATTCGGACCCGTCTACACCCGGAAGATCAACGCCTGGTTCACCTCCATCCGCAACCGCGAAGACCTCTTCCCGGGGACGGACAGGACGCGTGGCTACAACGGCCTCAAGGCGATCATGGGCAACCTGTACGGCCTGGACATCAAGTACTTCGTGGAGGTCAACTTCGAAGGTTTCGTACGCGTCGTCGATGCGCTCGGCGGTGTGACGATCAACGTCCAGATCCCGGTCGTCGACGATCGCTACCCGGGCGAGGGCGGCCGTCTCGAGCGGATCTACGTCCCGAGCGGCATCCAGCACATGGACGGGGCGCAGGCGCTGCGCTACGCCCGTTCGCGACATACGTCAACCGACTTCGACCGCGCCCAGCGCCAGCAGCGCGTCCTGCTGTCGCTACGCGAACAGGCCGACCCGGCCGAGTTAATCCCTCGACTGCCGGAGCTCGTCACGGCCCTCAAGCAGGCGGTCCGGACGGACATCCCGATCGACCAGCTGGACGAGCTGCTGGGTCTCGCGTCCGAGATCGACACGAGGAGCATCCGTTCCTTCGTCCTCACGCCGCCGCTCTACCAGCAGGAGTTCCAGTCGAGCCCGCGCGGCTACATCCTCGTTCCGTTCGTCGACAAGATCCGCACGACGGTGCGAAATGCGTTCACGACGGATCCGGCCGATGAGGCGCTCCGCCAGAAGCTGGCCGAGGAGGCCGCCGGGGTGTGGGTCCTGAACAGCACGAGTGATCGCGATCGAGGGGCGCGACTGGCGAGCTACCTCGACTACTACGGCCTTGCCGCCTCGGCGCCGCGCCAGACCCCGCGGGGCGGCGTTCTCGCAGACTCGACGATCGTCGTCTACAACGGTGCGGAGGCCCGGCTGATCGCGACGATCGCCTACCTCGAGCAGCTGCTGGGGGTCACCGCGACCTACCAGGACGACGAGGCGATCCGGACCGACGTCATCGTCACGATCGGCCAGGCGACGCCCGACCTGGAGGCGCCGGTCCTCCCCTGACGTGCCTCCGGGACGTGCCTCCGGGACGTGCCTCCCGGAACCTCGGCGCGGTGACCCGGCCCGAAGTCCAAGCTGACTGGTCTAAGTGACCAGGCGACCCGCGAAATGGCCGGTGCTTCCAGCCACGTTGGAATCGCAGGCCATTACAGGACGAAATTCGTCGCGATTACCAGCCGGGTTGGATTCCTGGGCTTCGGTGTGTCCGTTGTACCAGCCGGCCTGGAATCCGAGCACACGGCGTCCACCACACGGCATCAGCCCGGCCGCCCGGAACTACGCCTACGCGACGGGCGTGAGCCAGTGGCTGTACTTCGGCAGCCGCCCGCGAACCGCGTCGAAGTAGCGATCGCGAACGAGCCGGCTGATCGGTCCGATGTCGCCCGAGCCCACGGGCCGGTGATCGACCTCGATGACGGGAGACACCTGGACGCCCGTACCGCACAGGAGGACTTCGTCGGCGACGTACAGCTCCGAGCGGTCGATCGAGCGCTCCACCACCGTCATCCCCTCGCTGGCGAGCAGCTCCATGATCGCCTTGCGGGTCACGCCCTCGAGCAGGTCGTCGTTGACCGGTGGCGTGAGGATCACGCCGTCGCGGACCACGAACAGGTTGGCCGCCGACGCTTCGTTGACATGGCCGTCGGCCGTCAGCACGATCGCCTCGTCGAACCCGTTGAGCTCGGCCTCCGACTTCTGGAAGGCCATGTTGACGTACCCGCCGACGATCTTGCCGCGGGCCGGCAGCGCGTCATCGGCGTTGCGCCGCCACGACGAAGTCATGACCCGGACGCCGGCTTCGGTATCGATGTAGTTGCCGAAGGGCAGCGCGACGATGTACAGCTCGTTTTCGAGGTTGTGGAGCCGGACGCCGATCGCCCTGGTCGACTTGTAGAAGGAGGGCCGGATGTAGACGTCCTCGCGGAAGCCATTGCGGCGGATCGTCTCGACGATCAGACCCGTCAGCTCGTCCACGGAAGGGACGTCCTTCATCAGCAGGATCCGGCAGGACTGCCGGATCCGTTCGACGTGTTCGCGCAGCTTCAGCGCGTACAGCGTCCCCTGCTCCTCGTTCCAGTACGCGCGGATCCCCTCGAAGGTCGCGGTCCCGTACATGAACGCGTGGGTCATGATGCTGACCTTGGCGTCGCCCATGGGTACCCAGGCGCCCTCGAAATAGCAGATCAGCTCGTCGGGGCTCCCGGCGACGGGGGCATGGTGAGGCTTCGGGGCGGACGTCTCTGCGACCTTCTCTTTGAGCATGCGGAGCGCTCCTGCGGCGGGTTTGCGGAGTATAGCCGGCCGTTCCGCCGGGCTCATCGGGCGGCCCGTTGCGATCTACTCGAGGCCGCCGATGACGACCGCGATCACGAACGCGAGATAGGCGAGGTAGAAGACCCCACCCACGAGCAGGCCCCGACCGCGCAGGACGCCCCGTCGCGCCATCGGGATGAAGATGAAGCCAGACGACAGGAATGCGATCCCGGCCGAGGCAAACGCCGTGTACGAGCCCGGCGCCGCAACCCAGGCATCGGAAGCGAAGATGAGCGCTACCACGGTGGGGATCGTGGACTGGAAGACCATGGCGCCCGTGATGTTGCCCATCGCCAGGGTGTCCTTGCCCTGGCGTACCCAGATGATCGAGTTGAACTTCTCCGGCAGCTCGGTGGCGATGGGTGCGATCACGAGGGCGAGCAATGCGCCGTCGATGCCCAGGGTCGTCGCGAGGTGTTCCACGGCATTCACGAAGAAGACCGCCCCGATGATAATCAGCCCGAGCGCGGCCAGGACCTGGAGGTTCACAACGCGCAGCCGCGGGACAGCCGGATCGATCGTCAGCCCAGCGCGGTCCAGCCGGCGAAAGCGGAGCGGGGCGAGGTCCTCCACGTCGACGCTCGCGTCGGCCTCGAAGTGGCCCTTGACGTACCACGCGTAGATGCCGATCAGGATGACCGCCACGATCCACTTGAGCCACACCGGTTCGACCGGCAGGAACGCTGCGCCGATCGCGATCGCGTAAGCGATCGCGAAGTAGCGCATGTCGTGGGCGAGCACCGCCGTATCGACGCGCATGACGTCGCCGGACGACCGCTGCCGCGCGACGATGAGGATCGCCACGCCGGTCACGAACATGGCGAGTGTTGCGAGCATGAACGGTGCGCCGAGGATCGCGCCGATGCCCACCGCATGCGACGCCTCGCCAGTCGCGAAGAGGATGGCGATGATCGGGATCATCGTCTCGGGCAGGGCGGTGCCGACGGCGGCCAGGACCGAGCCGACCGCGCCTTCGGCGAGCTCGAGCTTGCGTCCGAACCATTCGATCCCGTTCGTGAACAATTCGGCGCCGAACAGGATCACCACGAAGGCGATGATGAGGATCAGGATGTCCATGCTCAGACGGTACCAGCGGAAGCCGTCACCACGCCGACCACGATGACGCCGACGATGCCGATCGCGATCGCGACCATCGACCAGTCACCGGATCGCCCATAGGCGACGGCGGCGAGGATGACCCGACTGATAGGCGTCGCGATCACGGCCACCAGACCGAGCCACAGGAACCCGGAGGCGTCGAAGGTCGCGAGGGACCCCCCGAGCGAGGCGACATCGAGCGCCGGGCCCCCGGCGAGCGGCGAGATCCCCGCGGCAAGCAACAGGAGCACGCCGATGACGAGCAGGCCCACCGAGATGTAGGTCAGGGCGATCAACATGCGCCCGATTCGCCGTTCCGCGGCGAGCCGGATCGACTCCGCGTTGACGCTCATGCGGTGCTCTTGAAGAGCATCTGGACGGCCGTGAATGCGAGCACCACGACGAACAGCAGACGCAACACTCGCAGATCCACGCGGTGGCTCAATCGAGAGCCTGCCGACGCGCCCAGGAACACGCCGATCGCCGTCGGCCCCGCGACGTACGGATCGATGCCGCCGTGCAGGACGTAGATCAGCGAGCTCGCCGCGGCCGTGATCCCAACCATCAGGTTGCTCGTCGCGGTCGCGACCCGCAGAGGCACCCCCATCGACAGGTGCATCAGCGGCACCTTGACGATCCCGCCGCCGATCCCGAGGAGGGCAGACAGGATCCCCGCTCCGGCTGCCCCGGTGATGCCGCGGCCCAGGTTTCGGACCTTGTAGCCATCGCCGGAAAGTCGATCCAGGGTTGTTGGCGACGCGATATGTGACGGCTTGTCCGGCAGGATCTCCTCGCCGGACGTGGCCGTCGGAGCGTTCCCGGCTCGCGCCATCGTGATCGCCACATACAGGAGCAGGCCGGCAAAGAGGAGCGAGATGAGTCGCTCGTCCAGGGCGAACGCGATCGTGCCGCCGATCAATGCCCCCACGGCCGTGAACAGTTCGAGGGTCATCCCCAGCCGCAGGTTCGCGACGTGCCGTTCGAGGTAGACGCCCGCGGCCGCGCTGCTTGTCATGATCACGCAGACAAGCGACACGCCGACGGCGTCGCGCAGCGGCAGCCCGAACCCGAGCGTCAGCAGGGGAACGATCAGGACGCCGCCGCCCAGGCCAAGAAGCGAGCCAAAGACGCCGGCGGCCGCTCCCCCGCCGAGCATGAGCAGGCCGACGATCATGCCCGACTGGGTCGACCGGGCAACGTGGCCGGGACTACGGGCGGAGGTGCTGGGGCGCGTACGGGAGCAGGGCGACGTGCCGGGCGCGCTTCAGCGCCACGGCCAGCTCGCGCTGGTGGCCCGCACAGGTTCCGGTCTTGCGCCGCGGCTCGATCTTGGCCCGCTCCGACAGGTAGCGGCGGAGTCGGTTGACCTCCTTGTAGTCGAT
>JBKKCW010000042.1:0-4724 GCA_046712485.1 Candidatus Limnocylindrales bacterium | reverse complement strand
CGGTGGATCCACGAGGTCGGGCTTACCCCGGACGTTGTCGTGACGCTGCCCGACCCCGTGCCAGCGGGCGAGGACCCGACGCTCGAGCGGGCGCTCGAGGTCCTCAGCGAAGTAGCGGCCGGCGAAGGGCATCGCGCGGCCGCCTGACTTGGGTCAGGGCCGGCGCTGAGCGGCCGGTGCGGGGGCGGTGCGGGTGACAGCCGGTGCGGGTGACGGCCTTGGAGGATCCTGCCATTTGTCGGCCTGGTAACCGTTGGGCGCGTAATGGCGGGTTCCAACGGCCTCCCAGCCGGCCTCGGAAGGTCCTCGGGAGCGGATCCACGCTCACTCCGCGCGTCTGCCGAGTCGGCCGGCCGAGTGTGACTCGCGACATCGCGCCTCGCGGTCACCACGGCGACACTTGGCATGGAACGGTCGGGACGACGGGGTCCAGGCGGAATTCGTCGCCATAACCTCCCGCCCAAACGCGCGCCCGCACGCCCTTGCGCTCCATTCGAGCATCGGGTACGGTTCCCGAGAACGAAAGGAGGTGATGTGCAGTGATCGACAGTACGCGTAGCTGCACCACCTCGCAGGAGATGGCCGTCTAGTCGGACACCCTGTGGGTGGGTAAGCAACTCGGACGCCGGCCCGCATAGGGCCGGCGTTCGTGCGCCTGGGCCTGTGCCCCGGTCCAAGGAGTGCCCGATGCGCGACGAGGAAACCGTCGCTCTCAACCGAAGAGCCCGCCACGAATTCACGATCGACGAGACGTTCGAGGCGGGCATCGTGCTGACCGGCACGGAGATCAAATCCATACGCGCAGGCAAGGCCAACCTGTCCGATGCCTACGCTCGGATCGAGCGTGGCGAGGCGTGGCTGATCGGCGCTCACATCGCGCCGTACGAGACCGGCAACCGCTACAACCACGAGCCAAAACGGATCCGCAAGCTGCTCCTGCGTCGTTCCGAGATCGACGAGCTCCTGGGGCGCACCAAGTCCAAGGGCCAGACGATCGTCCCCCTGCGGCTGTACATCAGCCCACGTGGTCGCGCCAAGATCGAGCTCGCGCTCGCGCGCGGCAAGCAGCTCCATGACCGGCGGCGCGACATCGCCGACCGCGAATCGCGTCGGGACATCGCGCGCGAGATGGCCGACGCGCAGCGCGGGCGCTAGGCTGCGACTCGGCACGCCATGACGCAGATCCCGGATCGGCTTCGGCTCGGGGAGGTCATCCGCGCGGTCGATGCGCACGCCGCCGGGGAACCGGGGCGGGTCATCGTCGAGGGCGTCGTGGACGTCCCGGGCGCGACCATGTTCGACAAGATGGCGTGGCTCCGCGCGAACCGCGACGACGTCCGCTTGCGGATGCTGCGCGAGCCTCGCGGGTACCCGGCGGCCAACTGCAACGTCATCCTGCCGACGACCAATCCCCTTGCCGACGCCGGGTACGTGATCATGGAACAGGTCGAGTACCCCGGCATGTCGGGCACGAACACGATGTGCGTCGCGACGGTCCTCCTCGAAACCGGGGTGCTCCCGATGACCGAGCCGGTGACCGAGCTGACCCTGGAATCACCGGCCGGGCTGATCCGGGTGACGGCGTTCTGCGCCGACGGCAAGGTCGAAGGCGTCACCTTTCGCAACGTGCCTGCATTTGCAACCCACCTGGCCACGCCGGTCGAGGTGCCCCAGCTGGGCGCGGTCAGTGTCGACGTGGCGTATGGCGGCATGTTCTACGTGATCGCGGACGCGGCCTCGTTCGGGCTCCGACTGACGCCCGACGAAGGCCGCGACATCGTCCGGATCAGCGAGATGATCAAGGCCGCTGCGGCCGAGCAGCTCCCCGTCGTGCATCCCGAGCAGCCTGGGTTCGCGGGCATCACGATCGCCCAGCTATCGGGACCGCCGCACGATCCAGGGAACGACGCGCGCAACGTCGTGACCGTTTCGACGGGCAAGCTCGACTGGACGCGGCCCGCGACCTGGACAGGAGCCATCGACCGATCACCCTGCGGCACGGGCACCTCGGCGCGAATGGCGGTCCTGCACGCGAAGGGCGAGCTCGGTGTCGGCGACACGTTCCGCCACGAGGGCATTCTTGGCACGGTCTTCACCGGCCGCGTCCTCGAAGAGGCGCTCGTCGGCCCGTACCGGGCAATCGTGCCCTCGATCACCGGTCAGGCCTGGATCACCGGGTTTGCGACATACGTCGTGGACCCCACGGATCCATTCCCGGACGGCTTCACCGTCGGCGACATCTGGTGATCAGCGGAAGAAGTACCGGCGATTGAGCGGCAGGTCGGTGACCGGTTCGATCGCCAGCGGTCGACCGTCCAGGGTCACGCGACCGTCGGAGGGGTCGATCTCGATCGGCACGGTGGCTCGGTTGCGGACGAGGGAGGCGCGCGTCAGCCCGCGGCACCCCGTGACGGGGATGAGCGATCGGCGACTCCCCAGGCGGGCCGCCAGAGCCCTCCGGTCGACGCCACCGGAGACGAACGTGACGGCCAGGCTTGGCGCCACGTTCGCTTCTGCGCCCCAGTCGGCACCGTAACGGGTGGGCTCGGACCGCTCCACGGTCGCATTGCCCTCGCCGAGCGGCCCCCACGCCGGGAAGCCGCCCTTGAAGATCCATTCCGGCTTCGCCCCGAAGTACGCCGGCTTCCAGAGAACGATGTCCGCCAACCGGCCCGATCGCAACGATCCAACGTGGTCGGCGACACCGTGGGTGATCGCCGGTTCGACGGTCACCTTGGCGAGGTACCGCAAGACGTGATCGGTGTCGTCGAATGCGTCGCCGCTGACGGCCGGAAGACCGGGATGGCCCGTACCCGCCTCGGTCGCACGCCACGCCTTCATCACGTGCGACAGCTGTATCGTGCGGCGGAACGTCTCGCCGATCCGCCCCATGCCCTGCGAGTCCGAGTTGACGATGGCGATCGCGCCGAGCTCGTGCAATGGCCCCTCGGCCGCCATCGTCGCGGGATGGATGCGCTCGCGGACGAGGGCCACGTCACCTGGCAGGGCAAACGACGTGCCGTGGTTGAGGATGGTCATCGGCAGGTGCTCTGCGGCCGCCGCGACACCGTACGGGATCGTGGGCGTCGTCGACGAACAGATCACGTTGACCTCGCGAACGAGACCCAGGAGGTCGGGGACGTGACCGCCGCCCGCGCCCTCGACATGGTAGGCATGGACCGTCCGTCCGGCGATCGCCGAGACGGTGTCCTCGAGCTCGGCCGACTCGTGGAGTCCGTCCGTGTGGAGTGAGACCGACAGATCGTGGCGGTCCGCGTAGCGCAGGGTGTGATCGATGATGTCTGGGTATGCGCCGTAGTCCTCGTGGATCTTGAAGCCAATCGCGCCCGCGTCGACGAGGGCATCGAGCGGGTCATCCTGGGTCGCACGGGCGTTGGCCTGCAGCCCGACATTGACCGGCCAGCCGTCGAGCCCGGCGAGGATCCGTTCCATTGCCCAAGGCGGCTCCTCGAAGCCGGCCGTGATCAGCGTCGTCACGCCGCCCGTCAGCGCGGCCGGCAGGAGCGCCGGGCTGATCGTGTGAACGTGGCTGTCGATCGCGCCGGGAGTCGCGATCAGGCCGTAGCCCATGAACGTCGTCGTCAGGGGACCAACCTCGAGATCGACACCATCGCTGATCGCCGGGTTGCCGGCGCGCCCGATTCCCACGATGCGGCCGTCTTTGATCCCGATGTCCGCCTTGACCACGCCGATCGTCGGATCGACGACGACGACCCCCGCGATCAGAACATCGAGCTGCGAGTCGCTCGTTCGCGCCGCCTGTGCCAGACCTGCACGCAGGTTCCTGCCGTAACCCCACAGTGGCTCGTCGCCGGGGGCCTGGCGGTCCTCGCCGACGCGGATCCACAGGTCCGTATCGGCCAGGCGGATCCGATCGCCGGCGCCGGGGCCGAAGCGAGCCAATCGTTCGTCCTGGGGCAATGACGTCACGAGGCGCCGCCTGCGGCGTCCGAGCCCTGGCCTGCGGCGTCCGAGCCCTCGCCGCCAAAACGCACCAGTCGAACCGCCCTGGTCTCGCCCGGCGCCCAGCGTTCGACAGCTCCCGATGGCAGATCCAGGCGGTAGCCGCGCGCAGCCTCGCGGTCGAACTCGAGCCGTTGGTTCACGCGCTCGAACGGGTAGTGCGACGAGACGTGGATCACCCGGCGCGAAACGCTCCGAACAGTCAGCACCACCGAGTCCCGCTCCGGCATCTTCGGGCGATCGTCTGACGACGCCGGGCGGACCCGGCCCGGTTCCGCCCCGACCTGGACATCGCCGTCATCTTCCTCGCCGGCAAGCGGGTCGAGGAGGACGATGAGGCGGGTGCCGTCACCGAGCAGGACCTCCAGCCGCACTTCGTCCACGAGTTCGCGAACACCCGACAAGACGTCGGCCAGCCCGACGGCGTGCCGTCCCGCGGCTTCGACCGCCGCGTAGTCGGCGCCCGCGCGTGCCGCCTCGAGCATCGCGTCGCAGATCACTGCGATCGCCTCGGGCGCGTTGAGCGCAAGCCCGGCCGCCAGATGTCGCCGAGCCAGCTCGGCGGCTGAGAAGATGAGGAGCCGTTCCTTCTCCCAGGGGGTCAGACGCATCCTCGCATCGTAGCGACGCGAGCACGGCCGAGGGCGATCAGCCGGGCGGCGACGGCGCCCGGCCCGATACGACAAGGTTCGCGTCGGACCGGGCCCGGCTCGCAGCCCACCAGAACAGCACGACTCCGA
>JBKKCW010000041.1:0-2609 GCA_046712485.1 Candidatus Limnocylindrales bacterium | reverse complement strand
GGGATCGCGGTCCCCGCGAGATGTTCGCGGCAACCTGCTCGTCCTGTGGCAAGGAAGCCCAGGTCCCGTTCCGCCCGACAAGCGGCAAGCCCGTCTACTGCAGCGATTGCTTCCGCAGCCAGCGCGGAGGCTGATCGGTCCCTCTGGTGCGGGCCAGCGGCCCGTCGAGCTACCAGATCGACCCGGGCCGTCAGCCGACCCGGGTCGTTCGTTGCCTGGCGGGCCCGCTGGCGAGGCAGCGAGCCGCCGCTGACCCAGCGCGCTAGCTGCCGCCCGAGCGCTTGCCGACGAGCAGGTTCAGGTCGAACTTGCGCTCAGTGCCGTGGAGGAGGCGGTCGATGTTGTCGGAGTGGGCAAGCCAGATGAATCCGGCTCCGACGGCCGCATACAGGACATACGACAGCGGCGTCCCGGGGGCGACGAAGACGAACAGCAGCATCACCGGGAGCATCGCCGCGGAACCCAGGAGTGACCCGAGCGAGACGTAGCGGGTAAGCAGGATCACGCCGATGAAGACGGGCGCCGCGAGCACAACTGCCAGCGGCTGGATGACCAACATCGTCCCGACACCCGTACCGACGCCGCGACCGCTCCGGAACCCAGCGAACACCGACCAGATCGCCCCGGCCACGGCACTCGCCGCGCACAACACCTCGACGAGTGGATCGCCACCCGTGACGACACGGGCAAGCAGGACGGGGAGCGCCCCCTTGGCGAGATCGCCGATGACCACGACGGCGGCCCACTTGCGTCCGAGCGCCCGCAACGCATTGGTGCCGCCGGTTCGCCCCGAACCGACGGTGCGCGGGTCTGTGCCGCCGGCCGCGCGCGCAACGAGCACGCCGACCGGGATGGATCCCGCAAGGTAGGAGACCAGCATCAGGGCGGCGCTGCTGAGGACGAACGCTGGGTCCAACGCCACGCTCCAATGACCCTGCCCGCGACGCACCCGCTACGGCGTCTGCGGCCGGAGTCTAGCACCAGCCCGCTGCGGCCTCGGTTGCGCGTCACGGCCTCGGTTGCGCGTCGCGCGACCCCGCGCGTACCATCGAGAGCGATGACCCACCGCCCAGCCGGCCCTTGCATGCCGTGCCCGACGAGCGTCGAGCCCGCGCAGGGGAGCCCGGACTCGCGGCTCTCTGAGGCAACCTGACCCATGGCCGTCGGCTCCTCCAACGATTTCGATCTCGTCGTGCTCGGCGCGGGTACCGGTGGCTACGCCGCCGCATTCCGCGCGGCCCAACTCGGCCTCAAGGTCGCGCTCGTCGACGAGGACAAGATCGGCGGCACGTGCCTGCACCGAGGGTGCATCCCGACCAAGGCGCTGCTCGAGTCAGCGGCGTTTCTCGACCGCGTTCGCCATGCCGCGGACTACGGCTTCACGCTGCCGGGCGAACCCGCCGTCGACTATGCCGCCATCGCGGCCAGGCGCGATGCCGTTGTCAAACGCATGTGGACCGGGCTCAAGACGCTGATCGACAAGAACAGGGTCACCTGGGTTGCCGGCCGCGGCAGGCTCGACGGTCCAGGCAAGGTCCGTGTCCAGCAGCAGGGCGACGACGGCACACCGGGCGCGGGCGGCGACCGCACGCTGAACGCGACCGATGTGATCATCGCCACCGGCTCACGGGTCAAGTCGCTTGCCGGGCTCACCCCCGACGGCGAGCGGATCGTGACGAGCGATGACGTCCTGCGGATGGAGACGTTGCCCAAGGACATCGTGATCGTGGGCGCCGGCGCCGTTGGCGTCGAGTTCGCCAGCCTGTTCCACGATATCGGCGTCAAGGTGACCCTGCTCGAATACCTGCCCCACATCGTGCCGCTCGAGGATGCCGAAGTCAGCAAGCTGCTCGAGCGCAGCTTCACGAAGCGAGGCATCACGGTGATGACCAACGCGCGGTTCGATACCGCGTCGGTCACAACGGACAGGAGCGGCGTCCGGCTGACCGTCGGACCAGACGGCAATGAAGCCGCCGAGATCGGGGCCGCGCTGCTGCTCGTGGCTACCGGCCGGGCCGCCAACATCGAGGAGATCGGCCTCGAGACCACCAAGGTCGAGACCGACCGCGGCGTCATCAAGGTCAACGGGCGGATGCGGACCAGGGAGCCGCACGTGTACGCGGTCGGAGACGTGATCGGCGGCCTCTGGCTCGCGCATACCGCTGCCCATGAGGGGATCATCGCCGCCCACGCCATCGCCGGCGACAGCGACGTGCATGAGATGGACTACACGCGCCAGCCGCGCGCGACGTACTGCCGGCCGGAGATCGCGTCGATCGGCCTGACCGAGGCGCAGTGCGCCGACCGCGCCCTGAAGGTCAAGATCGGCAAGGTCCCATTCCAGGCGATCGGCAAGGCGATCATCGGCGGCGACTACGAGGGTTTCGCCAAGGTCATCGAGGACGCCGAAACAAGCGACACGCTCGGCGTCCACATCATCGGGCCGCATGCGACCGACCTGATCGCGGAGGCGTCGCTCGCATTCGAGCTCGATGCGACACCGTGGGAGATCGGCCGCGCCACCCATGCCCACCCGACGCTGTCCGAGGTGCTCGGGGAGGCAGCGATGGCAGTCGACGGGCAGTCCATCAACTTCTAGGCTGACGCAA
>JBKKCW010000040.1:0-4748 GCA_046712485.1 Candidatus Limnocylindrales bacterium | reverse complement strand
GCTGCCGCTCCACCGGTCACGAACCCGAGCATCAGCAGGATGCCGCCCAGGGGCAGCATCCAGAACGACATGGCATTGATCCGCGGGAAGGCCATGTCGGGCGCGCCGATCTGGAGCGGAACGACGTAGTTCCCGAACCCGGCGAGCACCGGGATGATGAACACGAAGATCATCACCGTCGCGTGCATCGAGAAAAGCTCGTTGTACGTCGCGTCGTTCACGAACTGGAGCCCGGGCTGCGCCAGCTCGGCGCGGACGATGAGGACGAGGATGCCGGCGATGAAGAAGAAGACGAACGAGTTGATCAGGTACAGGATCCCGATCTTCTTGTGGTCCGTCGTCGTCAGCCAGGCGTAGAGGCCGCTCCGGTAGGCGGAGGCAGCGGGCGTCAGCGCGGTCGTCGCCATCGGTGCTCCTTACTCGGCGGTCAGGGTGCCGATCATGTTCGGGTGGACGGTGCAGATGAAGGCGTAGCTGCCGGCTTCGAGCCCGGGCACTTCGTAATCGCGTTTGGCAGGGCCCGGGAAGATCTCCCCCTTGAAGACCTCCTCGCCGGTGGCAGACTCGCGGTGGATGGCCACGTTGTGCGGGATGTCGGGGTCCTTGTTGTCGAACACGATCCGGAACGGTGCGCCGGCGGGGACGCGTAGCTCCGACTGCTCGAATACCACGTTGATGGCGCTGACGTCGAGCGTGACGCCAGCCTCGCCGCTCGCTCGTGGCGGCGGCGTGGCGTTGGCCTCGGCGATCCTGGCCTCGAGCCAGGCGTCGAAGTCCGCCTCGGTCAGCGCGTGGACGTCGAACAGCATGATCCGGTGACCGGTGCCGCACAGCTCGGCGCATTGCCCGCGAAACGTTTGGCCCGCATCGGTTTCGTTGACCTTGAAGTCGAACTGATTCACGCGGCCAGGCACGACGTCCCGCTTGAACAGGAATTGCGGCACGTAGAACGCGTGGATGACGTCTGGGCTCGTCATCGTCAGGCGCACGGTCCGACCGGCGGGGACGGCCATGCCGCCTCCCTCGCCGGTCGCGAGGAGCTGGGTATAGAGGATCGTGGATCCGTCGTCATCGAGATAGTCGAATTGCCACTGGAACTGACCGGCGACCGCCCGGATCTGCGTGTCCGGGTTGGGGTTGGGGGTATCGACGGCATTGAGCGTCTGCCACGACACGACGAACAGATAGATCACGATGATCGTGGGCACGATCGTCCAGACGAGCTCGGCGACGTTGTTGCCGTGCGTCTGCGGCGGCAGACTATCGTCTCCCGGCTTGCGCCGGTAGCGGATGACCGACCAGACGATCAGGCCCTCCACCAGGAGGAAGATCGCCGCGGCGATGACGAACACGATGGTGTAGAGGTCCCGGATCTGGGCGCCCTCTTCGGTCACCGCGATGGGCGGGTAGAGACCGTCGATGAACTCCTGGGCCTCGCCGGCGACATCGAACCCAAGAGCCACAGCCGCCGCCACGAGCGCCACCAGGAGCACGACGACGCTCATGCCGATCACGGATCCAGGCGTTGGGCGTGTCCTTGGGGAGCTCGACATCGACATCCTCGAGGATGGCCACGCGCCACGGGCCGGACGCGCGACCGATGAACCAGCAAACGATCTCGACCGCCGGGCCGAAGCGCGGCCATTCTACCCGGAGCGGGGGGCGCTCGCGCGCCGAGGCGACTTCCGCCGGGGCTCCTGTGGGTCCCCCGGCGGCGATCGTGCGACCATGCCGGCGATGATCTGGACACGCTCGATGCGAGGTTGGCGGACAAGGATTCGGCCCGCGGTTGCGGCCGCCATCGCCGTAGCCGTGACGGCCGGCCCGGTCATGGCGCACGGCTCCGTACCTGGTGATCCGCCGAGCCCCGGATCGCTGCTCCTCGGCTGGACGTTTTCCCCGCTACCGACCCTGGCGATCGCCGGGGGGGCCGCATTGTGGTTGTGGGCGGTTCGTCGGGTCAACCGCCAGCACCCCGCCAACCCGGTCCCGCGCGCCCGCACGATCGCGTTCCTGCTCGGGCTGCTTGCCCTCGCCCTGGCCTTGCTGTCCGGTATCGAGCGCTACGACACGACCCTGTTCTCCGTCCACATGGTTCAGCACGTCCTGATCGTGCTCGTGGCGGCGCCGCTGCTGGCCCTGGGTGCGCCGATCACCGTGCTGCTCCGCGCGTGCTCACGCGGAACCCGACGAAAATGGCTCCTGCCGATCCTCCATTCGCGTGCGATGCGGCTCCTGGCCTTCCCGGTGGTCGCCTGGGTGCTGTTCGCCGCCGTGCTCTGGGGGAGCCATTTCTCAGGCTTGTTCGAGGCTGCGCTCGAGGATCCCATGGTCCACGACCTGGAGCATGGGTTGTTCCTGGCCAGCGCCCTCCTGTTCTGGTGGCCGGCCGTCGGGCTCGATCCGGCCCCCTGGCGGCTGGCGCATCCCGCGCGGATCGCCTACGTGTTCCTCCAGATGACGCAGAACACGTTCCTGGCCGTCGTCCTCCTCAACGCCGCGAGCGTCCTGTACCCGCACTACGCGACGCTTGGCGCGCCATACGGGGTCGATGCGCTCGAGGATCAGCAGCTGGCTGCGGGGATCATGTGGATCGCTGGAGATGCCATCTTCCTCGGGTCCATCATGCTGCTTGTCGCCGGCTGGATGCGCGCGGAGGCCCGGGGCCTCAATCGCGTAGATCGCCAGGCGGAGCTCGACCTCGCCAGGATCCGGATCCGCGAACAACGGCTGGCGGAGCGCTTGGCCGATGAGCGAGGTGACGCGCCGAGGTAGGCGCGTCGCTACCCTTCGGGCGGGATCGGCGCGGCGAGGTATTCGAGGTAAAGCTCGGGATCGACGTTCCCGCCGCTCACCACTGCGACGACGGCGCCCGGCTGGCGGTCGAGTCCGAGCTCCGCCGCGTGGAATGCCATCGCCGCGATCGCGAGGGCGCCTGACGGTTCGACGACGAGCCGACTGCGTTCGGCGGCGAGACGGACAGCAGCCACGATCTCGACCTCGGACACCGTCACGATCCGTTCGAGATGGGCGCGGAGGTGGGCGAACGTGCGCACGCCGACCGCCTGGGTCCGCGTCCCGTCGGCGATCGTGCGCGACACGAGCTCGGACGGCCATCGGACGATCTCTCCACGCTTGAGCGACTCGAACGCGTCCGCCGCCAGCTCGGGCTCGACGCCGATGACGCGGACTTCCGGGCGCAGCGCATTGATCGCCGAGGCGACCCCACTCGCCAGCCCGCCGCCTCCGACCGGGACGAGGACCACCCCCAGGTCCAGCTGATCGGTCACGAGCTCGAGACCAATGGTGCCCTGCCCACAGATGATCCGGTCGTCGTCGAACGGCGGGATGATCGCGAGCGATCGCTCGGCGGCGATCGACTCGGCCACCCGCTGCCGCTCGTCGCTGGCCGTCCCGACGATGACGATCTCGGCGCCGTCCGCTTCGACCCGCTCGCGCTTGATCCGCGGCGCGTCCGAGGGCATGACGATGACCGCGGGGATGCCGAGCAGGCGCGCGGCCCGGGCCACGCCCTGGGCGTGGTTCCCCGACGAGTACGTGATCACACCCCGCCCCCGGACATCGTCGGGCAGCGAAGCCACGGCCACGTACGCACCGCGCAGCTTGAACGCGCCGATCGGCTGGAGCGACTCGGCTTTGAGGAACCGTCGTCGGTCCGCTGGGCCAAAGGCGACAAGCGGCGTCCGCACGGCCACGCCCCGCAGCGTCCGGGCCGCGTCCTGGATCTCCGCCAGCGTCACGAGGGACGTCCGAGCGGGACGCTCGATCGTGTCGGTCACCGTTGGCCTCGATCGATCGCGGTCTGGCAGTCGATGCAGTGGGCTGCCCACGGCAGCGCATCGAGGCGTCCGTCGGGGATCGCCCGGCCGCACCGAAGGCATCGTCCGTACGTGCCGTCGTCCAGGCGGGCGATCGCCGCATCGACCTGGGCGAGGTGGTGCAGCGCGCGGTCGCGCAGCGCGAGGTCGCGCTGCTGCTCGAAGACCTGGCTGGCCGCGGCTGCCTGCGATCCATAGGTCATCTGATCCGGCGCCGGGATGGCTTCGCCGATCTCGCCGAGGAGCCGTTCGCGCTCGGTCTGCAGGGCGGCGCGGTGGCCCTCGGTTTCGATCGCTCCCATGCACGGAATCTACGCGTGGAAGCAGCGTGATGCAGCGCAGGCAGGACTATCGACTGCCCGACCCAGCCATGTGGCGGGTTGCGACGCCGATGGCGTTGGGTACGGTTTGGGCCATGAGTGACCCGTATGACGTGCTCCAGGTTCATCGGCGGGCGGAGCCCGAGGTGATCCACGCCGCCTTCCGGGCCCTGGCGCGCAAGTACCACCCGGACTCCGGCGGCGATTCGGCACGAATGGTCGCGATCACCGAAGCCTTCGCGATCCTCGGCAATGCCGAGCGGCGAGCGACATTCGACGCCCAGCCGGTCGTGCTCCAGGATCGCCGCTCGACGACCCAGGCCAGCGCCGCCGCGGCGGCGTGGCAGCCCGTCCAGCCGTCGGGCGCTCACGATCGCGCGGGATGGGGATCGGTCATCGACTTCGGTCGGTACGCCGGTTGGCCTGTCGGCGCGCTCGCCGAGCATGACCCCGACTATCTCGAGTGGCTCGCGCGAACCCCTGTCGGGCGTCGCCTGACCAACGAGATCCAACAGGCGCTCAGTCGCCGAGCCGCGCAGTCGGCTGCCCTCCGACCACAACAGAAGCCATCACGCCGATCCTTCGTCCG
>JBKKCW010000039.1:0-20261 GCA_046712485.1 Candidatus Limnocylindrales bacterium | reverse complement strand
CGAGGTCGCGGCCGCGGGGCCGGCCGACGTCGACGAGACCGTGCGGCAGGCAGCGGTGGCGTTCGAACGCCACCGCTGCCTGCCGCACGGTCTCGTCGACGTCGGCCGGCCCCGCGGCCGCGACCTCGGCGACGGGTTCGCCGGTAGCGGGGCTGATGAGGACGGCGGTCTCGCCCGCGGCGGGATCCATCCACTGGCCGCCGACGAGGAGTCGATGACGCCTGGTCCGCATCGTGGACAGGGTGGTCATGGTTCGCTTCCCGTTGGCGTAGGCGTCGGTGGGCTCCGGATCCTGCGAGGCAGCGTGACATCTCGTGAAATCACACTGTCGACTGGCTGTCATACTAAACCTGTACGCGACAACCGGTCAACGGAATCCAGGACACTCAGGGTCCGCAGGACGGGTCGCCCGTTTTGCAGTCGAAGGAGGCGCTCGGGTTGGTCGGAGACTCGGACATGGCGTTGGCCGCCCGGTGACGCGCCGGATCGCGCTCGTCGGCCTCAGCTGGATCTCCGCCGATCTCGCCGGTGAAGCCGCCGATCCGACGCTCGGGACGGCCATTCCCTACAGCCACGCCTCGGCGATCGCCGCCATCCCGGATCTCGAGATCGTCGCCGGATGCGACATCTCCGAGAGCGCCCGCAGGGTGTTCCGCGACCGCTGGTCGGCGCGCTGGCCGGACCTCAAGGTCTACGCCGACTACCGAGAGATGCTCCAGACCGAAAAGCCGGAGCTCGCTGCCGTCGTGACCCCGGATCACCTCCACGCCGCGGTTGTCCAGGCAGCCGTCGAGGCCGGGGTCCGCGGCATCTTCTGCGAGAAACCCCTGGCGACTACGCTGGAGGAGGCCGACGCGATCATCGAGGCCGTCCGCGGCGCCGGGGTGACGATGAACGTGAACTACACCCGCCGCTGGTACCCCGAATTCGTGGAGGCCAGGCGGCTGGTACGCGCGGGAGCCCTTGGGCCGTTGTCGCAGATCGTCGTCCAGATGGGCGGTCCGCGATCGATGCTGTTCCGCAACCACACCCACGCAATCGACCTGATCAACTTCCTCGCCGACGGAAATCCGGTCTGGGTCTGGGCCGAGCTGGAGCGCGGCTTCGAGACGTACGGCACGGCCTATGCCGGGGATGGCGGCAACGATCCGGCCACCGAACCCGGCGCCAATTACTACATCGCCTATGACAACGGCGTCCGCGCCTACCTGACCGGGATGAAGGACACGGTCGGGCTGGACACCAGCGTCAACCTCACGGGCCCGGAGGCCAGGCTCGTGGTCGACCTCGAGGGGATCCGGCTCCACTCCGTGCACCACGAGGACATCCGGACCAAACCTGGGGTCACGACCATCCAGCGGCTCTCGCCGCGCTGGACGGTCGCCGGCATGCAGGCCGCCGTCCTCGACCTGGTGACGGCCATGGACGAGGGTCGCGACCCCGCGAGCCCGCCGGAAGCCGCCCGTGCGACGGTGGCCATCACCCAGGCGATCCTCGAGTCGCAGGCCCGGGGCAACGTCAAGGTGCAGCTATCGGAGTTCGCGCCGGCCAGGGTTTCGGCGGCCGGCTGATCCGCCAACCATCCCGCACGCTCAACAAGGAGATCGGCACCATGCGTCTTGCCAGCTATCGCGGATCGGACGGCGCACCGCGCGCCGGGGTCGTGCTCGGGGCAGCCGGCGACGAACGGATCGTCGACCTCGCCGACGGTTCGAACGGCCGCGTTCCCCAAGGGGACGTCCTCGCGCTGCTCGAGGCCGGACCCGATGCACTCGCGGCGGCCCGGCGGGTCGAATCAGCCGCAGCGTCCGGTGTCCCACTGGCCTCGGTCGAGCTCCTGGCCCCCATCCGGCGGCCAGGCAAGCTGCTCGCGGTCGCGGGCAACTTCCAGGCGCACATCGAGGAAGGAGGCGGCACGCGGGTCGACAAGACGAAGATCGTGCCTAAGCTGTTCATCAAGCCGTCGTCCGCGATCATCGGACCGGGTGTGGCCGTCGCACTTCCCACGGTGTCCGACGCGCTCGACTGGGAGCTCGAGCTGGCGATCGTGATCGGCACTCGGGGACGGGACATCCCGGTCGCCAAGGCCCGCGACCACATCGGAGGCTACTCCGTGATCAATGACATCTCCGCACGCCGGATGCAGTGGGGCGTTGAAGGTCGCGAGCCGGGCGGGTTCGACAACTTCTTCGACTGGCTGAACGGCAAGTGGGGCGACGGCTTCGCCGCCTGGGGCCCGTGGATCACGACGACCGATTCGGTCAAGCCGGACCCGAACCAGCTCGAGATGACCCTCAAGGTCAACGACAAGGTGTGGCAGCATGGCTCGACCGCGGACATGATCTTCAACCCCGAGGAGATCATCGCCTTCGCTTCCCGGTGGATGACGCTCGAACCGGGGGACGTCATCGCCGGCGGCACCCTGGACGGCACGGGTGATGCGGCTGGGGTCTACCTCAAGGCTGGCGACGTGATGACCGGCACGATTGGCGAGCTCGGGAGCCTGGTCACACCGGTCGTCGCGGCCCGAACCTGACGTGCCCGATTCCGTCCGGTTCGGCGTGGTCGGATCGGGCTTCATGGGCCAGACCTGGGCACGGGTCATCGCGAATCACGTCCAGGAAGCGGTACTGGTTGCCGTCGCCGGCGGCCGCGGTGTCGCGGACCTCGCTCGAAGACACGGCGTGGAGTCGCACTCGACGGAGGAGCTCCTCGGGCGCGGCGACGTTGACGCCGTGGTGGTCGCGACGCCCGTGCCAAGCCACCGGCCGCTCGTCGAGGCGGCCGCGGCGGCCGGCAAACATGTCCTCGTCGAGAAGCCGATGACCGGGACTCGCCTGGACGCGGATGCCATGGTGGCCGCCGCCGACGCGGCCGGCGTGCGGCTCGGGGTGGTGTCGCAGCACCGGTTCCGTGGAGCGCCGATGGCCGCTCGCGCGGCGATCGAAGCCGGACGCATCGGCGAGCTCCGGATGATCCGGGTCTTCGGACCCAACACGGGTTGGGACATCCCGCCCGATGCCTGGAACTCGGATCGCGCCCAGGTGTCGCCGTACATGGACTGGGGCGCCCATGCCTGCGACATCGTCCGCTGGCTGACCGGCGCCGAGGCGCAGATCGCGTTCGCCCAGTTCGCGAGCTACACGGATGTCCCGCCCGCTGACCAGAGCTCGATGGCGCTATACACGCTCGACGGCGGCGTGATGATCCAGGTCTGGCTGAGCTATGAGCTCCCGCGACCCAGCCTCGGCTCGGCGATGCAGCTTTTGATCACGGGGTCCGACGGGATCATCGAGCTGGATTCATACGGCACGGTTCGGCTCGGAACACCGGAGGGCGGGTGGCAAAGCATCTATGAGCAGACGCCCTTCGATCCACTCAACGCGGACGATCCAATCCGGCTGCAGGCGTATGCCTCGCAGCTCCGCGACCTCATCGACGCGATCGCCGAACACCGCGATCCGGCCGTCAGCGGGCGGCAGGGGGCGCTGACCACGTCGATGCTGGAAGCAGCCGAACGATCCGCGGCCACGGGCCATTCAGTCCGGCTCCCCCTCGATCACTGAGCCGTGCGACCGAACCGCCTCCGGCAGCTCATCGCCGAGGGTCGACCCTCGATAGGCACCCACGTCCATTCGACCTGGCCCTCCGTCGTCGAGATGATCGGCCACACGCGCCGGTTCGACTATGTCGAATTCTCCGGCGAATACGCCCCGTACGACCTGCACGCGCTGGACAACTTCTGCCGCGGGGCGGAGCTGGTCGGACTCGGCGCCATGATCAAACTCGACCAGCAGCCGCGGACCTGGCTCGCGCAACGGGCGATCGGCGCGGGGTTCCAGGCCGTCCTGTTCGCCGATATTCGGACGGCCGATGACGCCCGCGAATGCGTCCGCGCCGTTCGACCGGACACGCCCCACGGCCAGGGCACGTACGGCGCAGCTGACCGCCGCCACGCCTACTGGGGGCAGGCGGCGTCGGCAGACTACATCCGGGCGCTCAAGGAGATCGTTGTCGTCCTGATGATCGAGAAGCAATCGGCCGTGGTCAACCTCGACGAGATCCTGGCCGTGCCCGGGATCGACATGATCCAATGGGGTCCGGCGGACTACGCGATGAGCATCGGGCGACCGGGCGGCTGGTACGACGACGACGTCCGTCAGGTCGAGCGGGAGGTGCTGGCCAGGTGCCTGGCCGCCGGCATCCCCGCCCGCGCCGAGATCACCGACCCGGCCGACGCGACGTACTACCTGGAGCAGGGCGTCCGCGACTTCTGCATCGGAACCGACATCAACATCCTGTATGCGTGGCTCGAGGCGCGGGGTGGCGAGCTCGGCGAGATCATCGGAGCCGACCGATCCGATGCGCCGGCTCCCGCGGGCCTTCCGGCCGGTCCGGCCAACGAGCTGTCCCGCCGAGACTGACCGCAAGGATGAGCGCCAGGCGATCAGGCTCGGAGTCGCATCCAGCGAATGTTCTTGATGCAATCCTCCTCGCACCAGAAGACGAGGAACACTGAGCCGCCGGGCTCCAGGACCATCTGCGGGAACCCGAACTTGAGCTGAGCGAGCTCGGCGCCCGGGTTGGTCGAGCCCGTCATCCCGGAGCCCTGACCGCGCCACAACGCGGTCGTCTCCAGGATGACCCATGTGACACCGTCGAGGCGGGCGACCGTGGCCCTCAAACCCGGCTCGTCGTGACGACGGTAGACGGCGAGGATCCGCCCGTCAGGGAGCTCGATCAGCTTGGTGGTCTGGGCCAGGAAGCCGGTGAGTCCGTGGACGTCGAAGGTCTGCCCATCATGCCCGACCGCGTATGGCGTCGGCAGGGTCTGGTTGGTGTCGAGGTCGACCGCCCAGGCGACGGCCAGCCACCGTCCGTCACGCAGCTCGAGGAACGACTGCTCCCAGTGGAGGACGTTCTCTGCCCAGCGGTCGAAGTCGACGATGTACGAGGGCCATGTCCGGCCTTCGTCCTCCGACACGAGCAGAATCCCGTTCATGCCGTTCGGGGCGTCTCCGTCCCAGCCCATCCAGGTCGAGGTCGGCCATACCCAGCGGCCATCGCGGAGCACAACGATCGAGTGGCACACCTCGAACGCGGGCCCGACGAGGGGTGGCTCGACGCGGGCCAGCTCCGACCAGGTGTGGCCGCGGTCCTGGCTCCGGACGGTGACGAGCTCCATCTCGGTGTAGCCCAAGGAGGGCACGTTGACCACGCTCTTCTGGGGATCGTCGCGGTACATGAGGGCGCCCATCGCGAATACGGAGCCATCCGGCGCCCGGTTCGACCTGACCGAATGGGTCGTCGGGCGTCCGGGCGGATCGGCGAAGACCCGCTGGGGGTCGGACCAGGTCGCGCCGCCATTGGTCGAGTGGGTCGCGTACGTCCGGTAATCGAGGGCGACGTCCGCCTCCGCGATGTCGAACGTGACCAGCAGCTCGCCGTCGTCGAACCGCACGACGGTCGGATGCCAGGTGTGTCGGGAGCGAAGCTCGGGGCGCGGGTTCCGGTACACGAGGCCGGTCTCGCGCACGTCGATCATGTGGTGGCTCCTCGCTCGATGGGAGGGATCGCTGACATGATGCTATAGAATCCGGCCCTACGTACAGTGTCTCTGTAGTCAGGACTCTGCCGCATCGGGTCCCGCCAGCACCACCAGATTGTCCGAGCGGGCCACCCGCGCGCCGCGGCGGGCGAGCACGACCACGCCCGCCGCCGCTGCTCGCATGTCGTCGGTCCAGCCCACGAGCAGCGGCATGCATGCGCGGTGCCTGCGCTGTGGAGATCCACGAACAGGTCCGATCCCTCGGAGACGGTCGGTCCGTCTTGGTCGCCGCCAAGCTCGATCATGGTGAACTCTTCGTCCTCGTGGGACGGGAGCTTGACTCGGTGGCGCTGCAGTGTGGCCATGCAGCGTACCCGAGCGGGCCCGCCGCTTGACCGTCCGGCTGTCTACTGTCGACAATCCGAACACGGTCGGCGCCGTCATCGACGCACGACGACCCCGGCAAGGAGGGACGATATGACGGTCGGTTCGGCCGACAGTGGACTCGGAGTGTCCCGCCCGCGGCCTGACTCGAACGAGAAGGTCCGGGGATCGACGCGTTTCGCCGCAGACCTGCCGATCGCCGGCATGCTCCATGCGCGGATCGTCTCGAGCCTGTACGCTCACGCCCGGATCCTGCGCATCGACTCGACGGCCGCCCTCGAGGTCCCGGGCGTCGTCGCTGTCCTGACCGCCGCCGACCTGCCAATCAAGACCCGCGACAACATGCGGATGTACGAACCGCTTGCTCGTGACGAGGCCTTGTTCGCAGGACAACCCGTCGCGCTCGTCGTGGCCGAGACCGAGACGGCTGCGGCCGATGCCGCCCAGCTCGTGGCCGTGGAGGTCGAGCAGCTGCCCGTCGTCGAGGATCTCGAAGCCGCCATGCGACCGGCCAGCCCACGAGCGCGGTTGGCACCGATCCTCGATGACGACCGTGCCGAGGGCGGCCCGGTCAAACCCGTCCACGCGGCCGTCGGTGGCGAAGGTGCCGAGCTCGCGGAGGAGGTTCTCTCGCCCAACGTCTTCAATCGCAACCGCTACGTTGAAGGTGATGCCGGCGCCGCCCTGGCCGCCTCTGCCGTGGTCGCTGAAGGCGCGTTCCGAACGAACTGGGTCTACCAGGGGTATGTCGAGCCGCACGCTGCGACCGCCTGGACGGAACCCGACGGCACCCTTTCCGTCGTCGCCGCCACGCAGGGGATCTTCTACACTCGCAAGCAGCTCGCCCGGATATACGGCCGCCCGATCTCAAAGGTGCGGGTCAAGGGGACGCCCCTTGGCGGATCGTTCGGTTCGAAGATCCTGGTCGTCGAACCCCTTGTTGCCGGGGCGGCCCTCGTGCTCGGCCGACCCGTCCGGCTCGTCCTCAATCGGCGCGAGGACATGGCGGCCACCAACCCCGCATCGGCCGCCATCATCGAGCTCCGGATCGGTGCAACCGCCGAAGGGAAGCTGACCGGCCTCGATGCCCGCCTGTGCTTCGATGCCGGGGCGTACACCGAATGGGGGATCGAGGGCATCGCCGCGATCCTGGTCGCCGGGCCCTACCGTTGGTCTGCGTTCGACATCCGTGCGTACGGCGTCCAGACGAACCGGTTCGGCACCGGCTCGTATCGCGGTCCGGGTGGTCCGCAGGCGGCATTTGCGATCGAATCCCTGTTGGATGAGCTGGCATCGAAGCTCGGGTTGGATCCGATCGAGCTCCGCCTCGCAAATCTCGCTGACGAGAAGGACCACATGGTCGACGGGGAGCCGTGGCCGCTCCTCGGACATCGTCAGGTCCTCGAGGCCGTGGCCGGACATCGGCTGTGGCGCGGACGCGGAGACCTGCCCCGAAACGAGGGTGTCGCCGTCGCGCTCGGTGTCTGGCCCGGCGGCAAGGAGCCGGCGGCGGCTCTCTGCCGCTTCAATGCCGACGGGACCCTGACCGTCGTAACGGGTGTCGTCGACATGAGCGGGACGACTGGTGGATTTGCGGTGATCGCCGCAGAGACGTTCGGTGTGCCTGCCGATGCCGTCGATGTCGTCGCCCTCGATACCGACGGCGCTCCCCAGTCCCCGATGAGCGGCGGCAGCGTCATCACGTACGCCGCTGGCCGGGCGGTCCGAGACGCGGCGGCCGATGCCCGTCAGCAGCTCTTGGCGTACGCGGCGATCGAGATGGAGATTGATCCGTCCGATCTCGAGATCGTGGATGGCTTCGTTCGGCCGGCGGGCTCGCCGGACCGGGGTCGCTCGCTCGCCGAGCTCGCCGAGGTGCTCCACGACTTCGGGAGCGGTCATCCCCCGATAGAAGGCCACGCCACCACGGCCCATAGGAGTCTCGCGCCGTCGACCTCCGCCCATTTGGCCCACGTCCGCCTCGACCGGCAGACCGGCGCTGTCACGGTGCTCGGGTTGGTGGTGGCGCAGGACGTCGGGCGTGCGCTGAACCCGGCGCTCGTCGAGGGCCAGATGCGTGGTGGGGCAGCCCAGGGCATCGGCTGGGCGCTCCATGAGGAGTTGATCCACGATGCGGAAGGCCAGCTGCTCAGCGGGTCGCTGCTCGACTACGCGGTTCCCCGAGCAGACCACATTCCCGACATCGACACGTTGATCGTGGAGGTGCCGGCGCCGGATGGGCCGTTTGGGGCGAAAGGGATCGGGGAGGCACCGGTCATTCCGGCCGGTGCCGCGATTGGATCGGCGATCGTGGCGGCCGGTGGGCCACGCTTGCGAACGCTGCCGATGACGCCGACGCGGGTGTGGGCGGCCATGCAGAACGGCACCGGACCCGGCCCGGATCCGCGGTGACCGCAATCACCCATCCGGGTGCCGTCATCCACTGCTGGGATCACCTGGTGATCACCCTCCGGGATTCGCGAGGCGCCGAAACGGCGTTTCTGAGCCTGTACGCAATCGCCTACTCGAAGTCGCTGGGCGCGGGGCACGTGGCGCTCCTCGACGTGCGCGACGGACCGGGCGGGCCGATCGCGGTGACCCTGACCGACGATCTTGGGCTGGGCCACCGTCAGCAGGAGCGGCTCCGGGCGATGGGTGACGAACGGATGCTGCGAAGCGGTACGCCACACCTCGCCCGGTTCGAGCGCGAGTCGTTCGACGCCGAGGGTTTCGGGTACCGGATCACCGCCGACGTCGGCGAGGTCCGGGCTCGCTGGGACGACCCGGACCCGCCGTTCTGGGTGGACGGTCAGGGCGGTGGGTTCAGCCCAACGGAGGATATCTGGGCGATGTTCGTCGGGGCGCGCAGCGGCAGTCTGATCGTTGGCGGCGTTCAGGTCGCGGGCGACCCATTCGACGACGACGTCTGGGTGCCAAAGCTGGGCCGGTCACTCAGCTCAGCCCACGGCGCCTTTGCGGAGGTCCGCGTGGAGCCGGTCACTCGTCGTGCCACAGGAACTGCGACGGCTTGACCGCGATGATCACGCAATCCGACGCCGTGCTGATCATCTCCCAATGGGGGATCACGTCGGGTTCCTCGCGGTACTTGCGGATGAGCTCGATGGTCGGCTCGCGGGCGGCCGGTCCTTTGATGATCGTCGCCGTTCCGATGATCTGGACGTATTCGCCGCTCGCCGGATCGTCGATGCACAGCACGATCCGTGGATCGCGACGGAGATTGTGGGCCTTGGCGGTGCTCGACGGTGTGCTGATCCAGAACTCCTGACCGGTCCACAGAAACCAGTTGGGCGTCAGCTGCGGCAGCCCATTTCGGCGAATCGTGGCGACGATCACGTTCGGCATGTTGGCCAGGATCCATGCCTGGCGTTCGGGCGACGGGATCATCGGCTCAATGGGCCGTCCACCCGCCGTCGATCATCTGGGTCGCCCCGGTGATCCCGGCCGCCGCATCGGAGCACAGGAACCGGACGTACGCGGCCACCTCGTGGGCCTCCAGGAGCCGCGGGATCGCCGAGTCGGCGAGCATGACCTGGTCGATGACCTCGTCCTCTGCGATCCCCCGCGCCCTCGCCTGGTCGGCGATCTGCGCCTTGACCAGGGGCGTCTTGACGTAGGTCGGGCACACAGCGTTGCAGGTGATGCCGTGCACACCGACCTCGATCGCAACGGCCCGGGTCAGGCCCAGCAGGCCGTGTTTCGCTGCAACGTAGGCCGCCTTGTTGGGCGACGCGACTACCGAATGGATCGAGCCGATATTGACGATGCGGCCCCAGCGGGCGGCGATCATCACCGGTATCGCCGCCTGGATCAGGAGGAACGGTGCGGTGAGCATCGTTCGGAGCATGGCCTCCCACCGCTCGAGCGGGAACTCCGCCACCGGGGCGATGTGCTGGAACCCGGCGCAATTGACAAGGATGTCGAGGTGCCCGTGTCGATCGGCGACATCCGCGATCAGCGCCCGGCAGGAGGACGGGTCGTCAAGGTCGACCGGCTGTGCTTCGGCACCCGGGAGCCGCGCGGCGACCTCGCGGGCTCCGGCCACGTCCCGATCGGCGACGACGACCGTGGCTCCGTCCTCCGCCAGGCACGCGGCGATCGCGCGGCCGATGCCGCCCGACCCGCCGGTGACGACCGCGACTCGATCGACCAGCTCGCTGGCGCCTTGCCTTGCCGGCTGGTCCACGCCGGTCAATCGATGATCCGCTGTCCGCCCTCGCGATCGAACAGGTGGACGCGCCCGGGAGCGAGGGTCGCCTGTACGGTCTGGCCGATCGCCAGGCGGAAGTCCGGGGCGACGCGCGCGACCACGGTGGCGTCGCCGCCGGCGAGCTCCACGAAGGTGTCGGAGCCGATCGGCTCGAGCAGCTGGACCGACGCCCCGAACGTGCCGATCGGCGAATCGCTGGTCCCGTTCAACCGGACCGAGATGTCCTCAGCGCGGATGCCGAGCGCCACGTTCGGCCACTCGCCGTCGCGGAGGCCGAGGGCCGCCGACGAGCCAAGGGCGATCCGAAGATCGGGCGAAACGAAGGTCAACTCACCGTTCGGGCGCTCCAGCGCGCCGTCCACGAGACTCATCTTGGGCTTCCCAACGAACGTGGCGACGTACAGGTTGCGTGGGTTCCGGTAGATCTCTCGCGTGGTCCCGAGCTGGACGACCTTGCCGTCGCGCATGACCGCGATCAGGTCGGACAGCGTCATCGCCTCTTCCTGGTCGTGGGTCACGAACACGCTGGTCGTGCCGAGCTTCAGGTGGAGATGCTTGACCTCGGTCCGCATCCGGCTACGCAGCCCGGCATCGAGGTTGCTGAACGGCTCGTCGAGCAGGAAGACCAGGGGCTCCTTGACGAGCGCGCGACCCAGCGCCACCCGCTGCTGTTGCCCGCCCGACATCTGGCCCGGCTTGCGCTTGAGGAGGCGCGCGATGTCGAGCGCTGTGGCCACCGCCTTGACCCTGTCCCGGATCTCGGCCGACGGCCGGTGCTGGAGCTTCAGCCCGAATGCGATGTTGTCGAAAGCGTTGAGGTGTGGGTACAGCGCGTAGTTCTGGAAGACCATCGCCATCCGGCGTTCATTTGGCGGCGTGAACGTGATGTCATCGTCGCCGAGCAGGATCCGACCCTCGTCGAGCCGGTCGAGACCAGCGATCAGGTTGAGGGTCGTGCTCTTGCCACACCCGGACGGCCCCAGGAGCGTGACGAACGCGCCCGACGGGATGTCGATCGACAGGTTGTCGACGGCCTTGACCTTCCCATAGTGGCGGGAGATCCCGTCCAGCCGGAGCGCAATGTCAGGCATCTGGCGGCTCCGTGACGGGGAGGTTGATCGAGGTTCCGAGTGGATATTGTCGACAATCTACGGTGGGTCTGAACGCTCGTCAAGACCACGAGCCAAAGCCGACCGTCGCCGCGAGCGACCGCGGACGGGACCGTTCAGGATCGTCGGCTGGACGTCAGCGATCCTCATGGCGATCCGATCAGGCTGGCCTCGCAACGCTTAACGGAAGGTCCACCGCCCGGCCGGTGTGCGCAGAGAGCTTCGCCGCCTGGGTCATCTCGATTGCAGCCCGGCCGTCCTCGCCGGTGATCGCGGGCGCGCGGCCGTCGCGGAGGGCCGCGATGAAATCGTCGAGCTGGCGGGCGGTATTGCCAATTCGTCGAGGGTCGCGGGCCTTGAAGTCGGGGAGCGTCCAGCTCGGCAGCTCCCACACCTCCCGCTCGCGATCGCCCGTCCAGAGCTCGACACGATCGAGATCCCAGAAGATCGAACCCTCCGTGCCGACGATGTGATATTGGTTGTTGCGCCGCGTGCCGAAGCCCGACGGTCCGATCTCGTAGCACAGCAGGACCTGGGCTATGGCCTTGCTGGACAGCCGGATCTGGACCATGGCAGTCGGGCTCTCGAGCGGCAGGCCGGTGAAGTTCTCGTAGTCCGCGTAGACGCGAACAGGCTCGGCGCCGGTGAACCAGCGGATCGCGTCGCAGGCGTGCGCGCCCCAGTCGAGGAAAGCGTCACCCTCACGCGGATCGGACGGCCAGCTCTGCGGGACATTCACGAAACCGCTCCCGGGGGTCACGCTCATCGGCCGCAGGAAGAGGATCTCCCCGATCCGGCCGTCGCCGATGTACTGCTTCGCCCGCATGGCCATCTCCATGTGACGGGTCTGCTTGGCGATCGTCAGCCGAACGCCCGAGCGCTTGCAGGCGTCGATGATCTGGTCGCATTCGGCGACGTCGAGCGCCATGGGCTTCTCGAGGTATACGTGCTTCCCGGCGTTGGCGACCGCAAGGGCCAACGCGAGGTGGGTCGAGTGCGGGGTGGCGATGACGACAGCGTCGACGTCGGTTCGGGCGGCGAGGGCCTCTGCGGTCGGTTCGATAGCGGCGCCGAACTCTGCCGACAGGGCAGGGGCGCGGGACCCGAGCGCGACCGCCACGACGCGACCGCCGTCCGACTGCGTCGCCAGTGCGTCGGCGTATACCCGGGCCATGTTGCCTGAGCCGAGGATCCCGAAGCCGATGGGCGTGCCGCTCATGAGTGCCCCTCTCCGTGCGTGATCCGTGCTCGCTCGAACGTCCATCGGCAGTGTACATTGTCGACAATCTACGGTTTCACGAGGACGGAGATGGGAGGTCGGGGTGCCGGGCCAGGTTGATCGACGGGTGGTCGTGACCGACTCCGTGGAGCTTCTGCAGCCGGGCATCGAGTTGCTGCGGGAGCGCGGCGTCGACGTCCAGGTGGTGGCCGCAGGCACAACTGCGAGCGAAGCCGCGAGGATCGCCGGCGCCTATCCTGCTGCGATCATCGGCCTCCTGTCGTTCCGGGCACCAGAGATCGCGTCCCTGCACAGGACGGGCCTCCTCGTTCGCGCCGGCATCGGGTACGACGTGATCGACGTCGGCGCCGCGACCGCGGCCGGCATCTGGGTCGCGAATGTCCCCGACTACTGCGTCGATGAGGTGGCCGATCACGCCGTCCTGCTGCTGATGGCCGCCTGGCGGCGTCTGTCCGAGCTCGAGGCTGTTTGGCACGCGGGCAGCTGGGTCAACCCAGCGCTCGTTCCGCCGGTCAACCGGGCTCGCGGGCGACGCCTCGGGATCGTCGGGTTTGGCAGGATTGGCCGGGCCGTCGCTGGTCGCGCCCAGGGTTTCGGCTTCGAGATCGTCGCCCATGATCCCATCGTGGCCGACGACGTCCTGAGGGCCGCCCACGTCGAACCCGTCACGCTCGACGAGCTTTTCGAAGCAAGCGATGCGGTCTCTCTGCACTGCCCGCTCACGCCCGATACCCGGTTCCTCGTCAACGCGGAGCGCCTGGCGCGCGTGCGCCCAGGGCTCGTGCTTGTCAACACCAGCCGGGGTGGTCTCGTCGATCTGGCCGCCCTGGATGCAGCACTCGAGGCTGGCCGCGTCGCCGCTGTAGGCCTGGACGTCTTGGAGGATGAACCGGCACCCGACCTGACGCGATCGCTGTTCAACCGACCGAACGTGCTTCTGACGCCGCACCTGGCCTGGTATTCGCTCGAGGCGCGTCGGGACCTGGCGCTCCAGGCGGCCGAGGAAGCCTACCGCTATGTTTCAGGCGAGCAGCCCAGGAACCTTGTAAATCCGGCAGCGCGCCAGCGGCCCTGACGGGGCGCCCTCAGGCGTGCGTCCGCGCGGCCTCGACAGCCTCGGCGAGGGCTCGCAGCCGCGTCATGCGGCTCTCGAGGGGCGTTGGGTCCAACGCCTCGGCGACTTCCTGCAGCGGCCCCATCGATGCGATCCGGACCGCCTCACCCATCAGCTCGATCTTGCGACGCGCCGCATGGCGGTCAACTGCCCTGAGGCTCCCGTTGGAGGCAATCCCGATCCGGTCCGGGGTCCGCCCGCGTACGGCAGACCAGGCCATCGCCCAGACCATCACTTCCGTCTCATCCCTGGCAGCCTGGGTTGCGTCGAGCGCGCCCACGATGACGCCTGACTCCGGGGGGATCGCGAATACGAAGCGCCAAACGTCCGGCCCGGCCAGGGCATCGACCAGGTAGCTTCGATATGGGCCGCCGAGAATGCCTGCGTGGCCCGTCTGGTCGACAGCTCCATGGTAGATCCCGAGGCTCAGGTGGTGCCCCTCGAGCCCAGCGGTCAGACGTCGTTGTGTCTCCGCGTAGAGTTCCCACTCGGCGGCATCGTTGCCGATTGCAGTGAGCGCGCCTTCGTCTACCTGGATGATCGGGCAACCTGCATTGGCCAAGGCGAGCAGCTCCGCGTTCATGGCCTCCGCCAGGCCAAGTGCGAGCGGTCCGCGTGGTGCCCCGCCGGGCTCGGCGAGGCGAGCGATGGTATAGGGACCGATGACCACCTGCTTGACGGGGAGGTCGGTCGCCTCGTCCGCCCACCGCCAGGCGTCAAGGTTGATCGGCCCTCGCCATGCGGGGGCCCGGTCGAACCTGGGCGCGTGAACGATCGCGCCGTCGGGCAGCCGCACGGTCCGTCCTGTGCTCAGCCCGCCAAGCCCGACGACCAGCGGCTGCAGCCGATCTGCGTGAGCGATGTCGGCGTCGGCCAGTATCGCGAGCCCGGATCCTTCCTGCTCGGCGAGGACCACCCGAGTGAAGTCGCGTGCGATCGCCAGGTAATCGGCATCCGTGATCTCACCCGACGCGCGGCGGAGACTTGCCTCGCCGAGCACGTCCGGCTCTCCAGTCCGAGGCTCACGGGAATAGTCTGCGGCGAGGGTCGCGAACATGTAACTCCGAACACGCGCACAGGACGAGGCTTCCCTCGTCCTGTGCCTGGTTGATCGACGGCCGGCGGCGCCGACGTGCGTGAGCGTTAGGCGCTCAGGTACTTGATGATCAGGTCCTGGACGCCGGTCACGGCGGCATCGTGCGCCTGCTGCGCAGAGTATTCGCCCTTGATCATCTTGTTGACCACGTCGTCGAAGACGGGTTCGTAATTGTATGGCGTTGCCCACAGGTTGGTGACTCCCTGGGCCTGGGCCTTGTGCGCAGGGATCAGCGGTTGTGCGGCGACGACCGCGGGGTCGTTGAGCACGGAATTACGCGTAGGTGGGTAGAGCTCCGGCTCGTGGAGGCTGATCTGGAGCGCAATGTCCGGGGTGAAGAGCCGGTTGAAGTAGCTCCACGAGGCCTCCGGCTGCTGGGTCCATTTGTTGACCCCAGTGCCGTCCGCCCCCTGGGCCGAGCCAGTCTTTCCGGACTCGATGCCCGGGAATTGACGGACCGCGAGCTTGCCCGCGGCGACAAGCTCCTTTTCGGTCGGCTCGATGACCGACTCGCTGTGCATGACGGTGGCCATGTTGCCCTTGGCAAACTCGACGTAGGCCTCATGCTCATTGGTGATGTTGAGATAACGTGGATCCCAGAACCCGCTCTTGAGGCCGGCCTCGATCGTCTGGAACGCAGACAGGCCTTCCGGTCCGTCGAACAGGACCTGGGTCCGGTCGTCGTTGAACATTGGATGCCCGGTCGAGTTGTAAATGTGCGTCCAATAGAGCTTGGCGAAGGTCCCACCTGCACCCAACCATGGCTGCGCGCAGGGGATGATGTCCTTTTCCACGAACTTCGGCGTGAGCGCGAAGAGTCCCGCGTAGGTATCGGGCGGGTTCGAGCCGTCCTCTCCGATGGCGGTGAACAATTCGGGGTTCCAGGTCCACAGCCAGGCACTGAAGTGGATCGGCAAGCCGCGCAAGACTTGGTCCGACTGGGTCGTAAAGCCAGCTAACGCTCCGTTCACGAAGTCGCTCAAGTCACCGGTGTAGCTGCCCTCCAGGGGCAACAGCAGGCGGGATCCAAACCGCTGCATGTAGTTGTCGTACGTGTAGTGGAGGTCCCACGACGCGTCCTGCGTGGCAATGAAGCTCGCGTATTTGACCGGCTTCTCGTCGAACGGGATGTTGGTAAAGGTTGCGTTCCCGCCCGTCTCGGCCTTCCAGGCGTCAAGCCCGATCTGATACGCCGGGATCGAATAGCCGCCAGTGCTGTTGTTGAGGGTTACGCCGGCGTAGCTGACGGGCGCGGCCGTCGGCGCGTCGGTTGCCGGGGCTGCGCTGGCGGGGGCTCCGCTGGCCGGGGCTGCGCTGGGTGGAGCCGGCGCGGAACTCGTCTGGCTGGCTCCGCACGCTGCAAGGAATGCAGCGCTGCCGGCCACGAAGCCACTCACAAGCACTTCGCGCCGACTAACCGGCGCTGCTAGCACGGTGCTGATCTTCGATTTCGGCTCGGTCACAGGTTCCTCCACTTTCGATGCCCCATTGGGCTGGACCACGTGGACCCGCAGGCCTTCCATCATCCCTTCACAAACCCTCCTGATAGGCCGGTGATGATCCGGCGGTGGAACAGTAGGACGAGGACGAGGCATGGAATCACGGCGACCATGGCGGCCGCAGCGAGCAGATTGGGTGGTGGCTGCTGATTCAACGCGCCGGGGAAGTTCTGTATCCCGGTGATCAGGCGGGTGATCGGGACAGCATCCTGGTTCCCGAGAATCACCGCGAACAGGAACTCATTCCAGGTGCCAATCAGGATCAGGATCGCTGCCGCCGCCAGACCCGGTCGCGCGGCGGGGATCGTCACCCGGAACAGCGTTCCGAGTCGGGAGCAGCCATCGATCCGGGCGGCTCGTTCGAGCGAGACAGGCACATCGAGAAAGAAGTTACGCAGCAGCCAGATGACCAGGGGCAACCAGAACGCGACGTTGACGATCACCAGCGCGGCCACCGTGTCGGTCAGGCCGATGATCTGGAAGATCCGCAACACCGGGATCGCCATGACGATTGCCGGAACCATCTGGACGATGATCAGGAGGGCAAGCGTCGTTGACTTGCCGGGAAGGTCGAAGCGGGCCAGCGCATACGCTGAGGGCGCTGCCAACACGATCACGAAGATCGTCGTCAGGAGCGCGGTCTGCAGGCTCACGGCGAGGGATCCCAGCCAGCGTGGATCAGCCGCGATGATCTGGTAGCCGTCCAGCCAGAGATCGAGGGTCAAGGCGGGTGGCTGCTGGGTCAGCGCCTGAAACGGCTGGATGCTGGCAATGAACATCCAGATGATCGGGGCGGCAAAAAAGAACAGGAGCACGGCGATGCCCAAGCCGAAGGCGACCCGTGTGACCGGCTCGGGCAACCGGATGACCCGCCGTCGAGCCTCCTCGACGGGTCGGCCGCTGGCCGGTCGGAAGACCCGGGCGGATTGGGCGTTGAGCTTGAGCGACGTTCGTCCGGATGCGGTGGCCTCCGCAGTCTCCTCCTCGAGGGTGGCCCCGATCGTCGGCCGGCGTCGGAGGCGCATGATCAAGATCAGGAAGCTGGCGGCCACGATGATCGCGAACAGCAGGACCGTGACTGCCGCGCCGTAGCCCAGGCTGATCTGCTCGAACGTGATCGTGTAGATCGCGTAGATGAGCACATACGTGTCCCGGCCAGGTCCGCCGCTCGTCAGGCTGTACAGGAGGTCGAACACCTGCAGGCCGATGATGACCTGGAGGACCCCAACCACGATCAGGGTGTTCTTGATCGCAGGCAGCGTCACGAAGCGGAACGTTTCCCAGGCCGTCGCGCCATCCATCTTTGCCGCTCTGTAGAGGGCTTCTGGAATAGTTTTCAACGCGGCGAGGAGGAGCACAACGAGAAGCGGTACGGACCGCCATGACTGCGCGACCAGGGCGATGCCGACCGCCTGCGCGGTGTTCTGCAGCCAGTTGAACGGTTCCTGCATCAGGCCGAGACCGATCAGAGCCCCGTTTACGATCCCGTGGTTCGTATCGAAGATAAAGCGCCAGAAAATTCCGGCCACGATCGACGCCACCGCCCAGGGCATCAAGAGCGCCATGAAGAAGATCGATACACCGCGGAAGCCGCGATTGAGGGCCAGCGCGGTGACGAGTGCCAATGGCAAGGTGATCGCCGTCGACATCGCGGCAAAAAAAAGCGTGCGGGGAATGGCGGCCAAAACCTCGGAGTCCTCCGGGAGTCGGACCAGGTAGTTGCGCAGCCCGACGAACGGAGTGAGGTCGTCCTTGGCGAGCTCGATCCTGAACAGGCTGAGACCGAACACGGCAAGCGTGGGCGGCAGGACGATCAAGCCAACCAGGATCAGGCCGGGCACGGACACGAGGAGGGCGAACCGACGTTCGCTCAGACGATCGAGCCTGCGCGAAACTCGGCCTGCGCCACGACTCAGCGCCGCACCGGCTAGCGCCATGCCAGTCCTGCCTCCGCTGCAATGACGCCGGACCCCGTGTGGCCGCAATGATCGCGTTGTCTACAATCGACTGTCAACATAAATCGCAGCCCCGATTGAAGCAGGAAGCTAACAGAGGCGGTCGAGGGTTCGTTCACCGCAACGTTCCGTCAGCCTTTGCCCGGTCCACCGCGAGCTGGCCGATCTTGCGTCCGAGGTCAATTCCAACCTCGTTATCGCTCCGCCAGTGGATGCCGCCATAGAGCCGCGACACCGTTGCTTCCTCCGCCAGCGCCGTAAGGGTTTCGGCGTCGGCCGGGAAGAACGCCGACAGGACGACGGAGCTGGCGCCCGACAACGTCGAGTGACCCGAGGGGTACGCCGGGAAGTTGGGCGTGATGATCGTCGATGCAAATCCCTTGATCAGCCCGATTGGACGCCCGGACCAGAAGGTGAACTTCGTATCCCAGCACGCGATGAAGGCGTCGGCCTGGGCCAGCGCGAGATGCGCCAGGACGCGAACCGTGCTCGGCAGGGATAGCCGGTACCGCTCGGCATGTTCGATTGCGATCCGGATCCAGTGGCCCGGCGGCGTATCGGTCCCCGCGCCGTCAGCCCAGAACCGGGCGATCCGGATCTGGTCATCCGTGAGCTCGTTGTTTACCCGGACCACCTCGTCCGCCTCGGCCTGCCATTCGGGTGACTCGAACGCTGGCGGGGGGCCGGGTCGGAGCGCGGAGCCGTTCGGCAAGAGCCACGGGCGCCAGGTCCCGGCGAGCGGTTCCGTAGGCTGGTCGTTTTGGAACGGCTTGGCCGGCTTCCAGGTGCCGGGCCCGTCCGGGATGGTGCTTTGCCAGAACGCAGAGGCGCCGTCCGTATTGGCCCGCGCGACCGCAAGCGCTCCGACGGCCGCGCCGATCTGGCTGCCGGCCTCAATGTCGGACGCGGTGTGCGATCCAACCGCGAGCCTGACGTCGATGAGCTCACCCTGACGATCGGTGAACGTCTTGCTGTAGTCCGGGTAGACCGTGGTCAGGACTGCCACGGCGGCCGCCGCGACGGCCGCATCGACCGAAGCATGGCTGCCCAGGTCGTCTGGTGGGGCAAGCGCCTTGATCCGCGAATCGCGCTCGGAGGGTGACGCCCGCCGATGGGCCAGCTTGGCGTCGCATGCGGCGATGACCGCGTCGTACATCGCTGCGTTCAGGAGTGCGAGCGTCCGCGAGACGCGCACGGGGTTTGTCTTCGCCTCGCGGACGACTCCCAACAGGATCTCGTTCCACCGCACGGGTGTCGGGACCTCCGTCCAGTACGCGATCGGATCGGCCAGCCGGTCGGCATCGGCCTGCCGCGCGAGGACGTCGTCGAGCTCCTGGCGATCCGCGGCCGAGTCAACGGCCACCCTCGGCGCCACGCGCACGTCGCTCGGTTTGGCCATGAGCATCGGCCGCCAGTGCGCCGGGGCCTCGGCTCGTGCCGTCTGCACGACGCCGCTGGTGACGACGACGGCCGCCACTGTTGCCACGACGACGACCAGCGCGATTCGCGGCGTGCGGATGCGGGTCGCGATCATGGGATGACCCGGATGAGCTGGTCGGCCGGCACGGCGCCCAGGTCGGATGTCGTCGAGTCGGCCCAGGTGATGCTCACGTTGTCAGCCTGGGCCGCGTCCCCGAGCCCGAAGTAGAGTTCCATCGGCATTCCCGCGAGGTAACTCCCGCCGTACAGGGCCACCTGGGTGCTCGCGACACCGTCGACCGTGACCGTGACCCGTGCGCCTGCCGCCTGTGAGCCGGCTTTGCTCAGGTCCACGGTCAGCCAATGCCGATCGGCTATGCCATTCTCGAGCAGCACGACGGAATAGGCCACCTGGGTGACGAGCAGGTCCGGCGCGCCATCGCGGTCGTAGTCGAGCGGGACGACACCGCGTTGGTCGCCCGGAATATCACAACCGGTATCGCTCGCGAGCTCGAATGCGCCGTCGGCGCCGCCGAGGAAGAGCCGAGCCTCCTGGTTGCGCAGCTCGGGGCTCTGCTGAGCGATGAATTCCTGCATGCCCTGAGCGGCGAACAGGTCGAGCCGGCCGTCAAGGTTCATGTCGGTGAAGGCCGTCCCCCAGCCCCACCC
>JBKKCW010000038.1:0-6990 GCA_046712485.1 Candidatus Limnocylindrales bacterium | reverse complement strand
GGATGACGGCCGCGACGACGGCGAGGAGGACAGCCTCGATGACGATCAGCAGCTCGGTGCCGGCGATCCGGGCTATGGGTCCCGCGGTGAGGCTCCCGAGAAAGTTGCCGGCGATTGCCGCGCCGGTGCAGAGCGGGAAGAGGCGTTTGGCCTGGCGGGCATCGAACACGGAACCAGCCACTGTCCAGCTGATCGTCACGGCAATCGTTCCCGACGCGTACGTCACCAGCCAGATCAGCGGCACGACGGCCTCGGTTCCCGACGCCATGACGAGGCGGCCAGCGATGAGAAGGGCGGACGAGCCTACGAGGACGCCGATGAGCAGCGGGGTCCTTGACAATCTGCCCAGCGCGGCTCCGTATGCGAGTGCCGCCACGAGGCTCGTCGCGCCAAGCCCGATGAAGAGGTAGGGCAGGGTGTCGATCCCGAAGCGGCTGACCACGAGCGTGTCGACGCCGACCTCCCCGACACCCCGACCGGTTTCGAGCGCCATGAACAGGAACGCGACCAGGGTGAGGATCCGACCCTCGCCCGCTCGAACGCCGGCGGCTCGAGCGAATGCCGATGGACCACTGGGGGTGCGGGTCGCCTGCATGGAGGAATGATGCCCGGCCGCGAGTCGGCTGAACTATCGTGCGGACACTCGACCGGGCGCCCCCGATCGTTGAGACTACGCCCATGTTCGTGCCGCCCACGGCAAGCGCCCGCGACCCGAGAAGGAGGAGACGGATGTCGGCCAGCACCAACGGCAACGGGGTCAAGCCCGCCAGGGACTTCTCGGCCGTCGATCGTCGCCTGCGCCAGATTCTCGAGCCGCTCCGATCGCGGTTCGTGGTGACGAAGGATGGTCCGGAGGGTATGACCGTCGAGATCCCCGGCCTGGAAGGCAAGCCCTGGGGCTACATCGCGGGTGTCAGGCCCGGCAAGAGCTATGTCAGCTTCCACCTGATGTCGGTCTATTCCTCACCCGAGCTCATGGCGTCCATGTCGCCCGAGCTGCGCCGCCGAATGCAGGGCAAGCCGTGCTTCAACTTCACCAGGATCGACGAAGCGCTGTTTTCCGAGCTCGCGCGCCTCACGGAGGCCGGCCTCGAGCCGTTCGTCGCGAGCGCCCGCCAAGTCGACGAGGAACGGACCCCCGCGAGAACCGGCTAGTCGCGGGGCCGCTTCATTTCGGCGTCCGAACGCGCAGAATGTCGCCGTACGGCAAGGTGGGACGGACCGAGGTTCCCACGGGGCCGAGCAGGAGGAAGCAGATGCCCAGGTACATCACGTTCTTCTCGTACACGGCAGAGTCCGCGAAGGCAATGATCGACCGTCCGAGTGACAGGTCGGCGGCGGCGAAGGCGCTGACCGAGTCCCTCGGAGGCACGCTCGAGGCCTTCTACTGGATGCACGGGAAGCACGATGGTTTCCTGATCACGAATCTGCCCGACGGTGTGACCGCGGCTGCGCTTGCCGGGGCGGTCGGTGCGACCGGAGCCATCAGCGGGATCGAGACGCATCAGATCTTCGACCAGGACGAGCAGGGGGCGATCGTCAAGCAGGCCGCGATCGCACGGAGCGCCTACAAGCCGCCCACGGCCTGATCTCGCATCTTTCGCCCTATATTGCGTTCTCGTCACCGCGTTCTCGTCACTGCTGCATCGGCGGCAGATAGAATGACAGCCATGAAGCAGGTCATCGGCCGGCGCGTCCTCGAGATCGACGTCGGCTAACTCGACAATCTGATTGCCCGGGCTGACCGGGTGGTCGTCGACCTTGGCACCGGCGACGGTCGGGCGGTGCTCGCGCGCGCGTCCGCCGAACCTGGCGCCCTCGTCATCGGCATCGACGCCAACGCCGCCGTGATGGCCGAGCCGTCGCGCCGTGCCGCCCGGGGATCGGCCGGCAAGCGTGCCGGCAATGCGCTGTTCCTTGTCGAGGCGGCTGAGGCACTTCCGGGCTGGTTGGACGAGACCGCCTCTCTCGTGACGATCACGATGCCGTGGGGATCGCTGCTGCGTGGCGTCGTGGGTCTGGATATGACCGCGCTCCGAGGCGTGGCTTCGGTCGTTGCTCCGCAAGGCCGCATCGAGGTCCTCGTGTCCGTCGTCACGACGGATCATGTCGGCGGCATCGCCACCCTCGACCAGACCGCGGAAGCCGGCATCGCCGCGGCCTGGCGATCGGTCGGCTTCGAACTCGACTCAATGCGACCGGCAACGTTGGACGACGTCCGCAGCTCGCGCTCATCGTGGGTCCGCCGGCTCGGCGATCGACCCGTCTGGCGTATCCAGCTCCGGCGCTGCGATCGAGGCTCGGTACCGGCCAGGCAACGCGCCCGTCATCGTTCCGCTTGCCTGGAACGATCGCCGAATCGACTCCGAGGGCGAGGCGTCTCAGCAGCCCACCTCGCGCCCGCCGTCAAGATGGGCGACACTAGCGGTCTACCGATTCGACCCCAGCGCGCCGATCCCTGATCGGACGCCAGCGGAGGACCTGCGAACGTGGCCAAGGTGACGATGCCCCAGCTCGGCGAGAGCGTCGCCGAGGGGACGATCGGGAAGTGGCTCAAGCAGCCGGGCGACCATGTCGACAAGTACGAGCCGCTTGTCGAAGTGATCACGGACAAGGTCAATGCCGAAGTCCCATCCCCATTCGAGGGAGTGCTTCGGGAGATCCTGGCCGAAGAAGGCGCGACGGTGCCGAACAATGCCGAGATCGCCGTGATCGAGACGGCCGACGAAGGCGGCGAGACCGCTGCGAAGGCGGCCGCCGCTCCGACGGCAGCCGAAGCACCAAAGGCCGAGGCCCCAGCGGCCCAGCCCGCCGAGCCGAAGGCCGAAGAGCAGCTTGCGGACGCCGCGACGGCAACGCCGCCCGTGGCCGCTCCGGCACCGGCCGCGCCCGCGCCAGCCGCGACTGGCGATCCGGATGCCCGGATGACCCCCGCCGTCCGCCGGCTGCTGCGCGAACACGAGCTCACGGCCGCACAGATCGTCGGGACCGGCGGCGGCGGCCGGATCACCCGCGACGACGTGCTCAAGGTGGTCGAGTCGATCCGCCAGGGCGCTCAGCGTCCGGCAGTCGCCGCTCCCGCCAGCGTCCCGGCTCCGGCATCCACGCCCCGCATGGCGCCGCCGTCTCCGACGCCGGCTTCCGGTACCCCCGTCGTGTTCCCCGACGGCGCCGACGAAGTCCTCCTGCCGATGACCCGGATGCGTTCGGGTATCGCCGCGCAGATGACCCGGGCGCTCGCCGTCCCGCATGCCTACGTCCACATGGAAACGGACGCAGGCGGCCTTGTCTCGGCCCGCGAGCGCGCGAAGCGCGAGTACCAGGCACGGGAGGGAATCTCGCTCAGCTACGTTCCGTTCGTCATCAAGGCCGCCGTCGACGCGCTCCGTCGTTTCCCGACATTCAATGCCCACTGGACGGAGAAGGGCCTCCTGGCCAAGAAGCACATCCACATGGGCGTGGCGGTTGCGGTCGAGGACGGCCTGCTCGTCCCGGTCGTCCGCGACGTCGACCTGCTCTCCATCGCCGGCCTGAACCGGGCGATCGCCGACGTCGCCGAACGTGCCCGCGCCGGCAAGCTCAAGCTCGACGACTACGGCGGGAGCACCTTCACGATCGACAACACCGGCTGGTTCGGCTCGAATCTGACCATGCCCATCATGAACGTCCCCGAAGTCGCGATCCTGACAATGGAGGCAATCACCAAGCGGCCGGTGGTCCGGGAAACGCCCGAAGGGGACGTGATCGCCATCCGGCCGATCATGAACATGGTCCTCGCCATCGACCACCGGGCCAACGACGGGGCCGGCGCCGCGGCCTTTCTCCGCACGATCAAGTCGTGGCTCGAGGCCGTGGGTCCGGAGACGCCGGTCTACTGACCGACGCGGCCCGAACTGCCAGGCCGGCCGATGACCCAAAGTGTCTTCGTCACCGGTGGTGGCGGGTTCATCGGACGCGCTGTGGTGCGGTGGCTGCGCGAGCGTGGGGATGACGTCACGGCCGTCGTTCGAGACCCGGCCCGCGCGGCCTCGCTGGAGGGCGTCGGCGCCCGCATCGTCCAGGGCGATCTCCGGTCGGTCGCCGGCATCTCCGAGGCAATGCGCGGCTGCGACCGAGTCATCCACCTTGCCGGCTCCTACCGGGTGGGGATCAGGCCAGCCGAGCGGCCGGCGATGTACGAGGCCAATGTGGCGGCCACGACGCGCGTGCTCGATGCCGCGATCGAGGTCGGCATTGCGCGGATCGTCGCGGTGTCGACGGTGAATGTCCTGGGTGACACCAACGGCGAGCTTGTCAACGAGACCTACCGGCGGGACTTCGCCCAGGGCTTTCTCAGCTATTACGACGAGACCAAGGTGCTCGCGCACCGGGTTGCCGAAGCCCGCATCGCCGATGGGGCACCGATCATCATCGCGATGCCGGGAGCGACCTACGGACCGGGCGACCACTCAGCGATTGGAGCCCAGCTCAAGGCGGCATTCGAGGGCCGTGCTCGGATGATCGTGCTCGGTGACATGGGGATATCGGCCGTCCACGTCGACGACCTCGCAGCTGGCATCCTGGCGGTCCTCGATCGAGGTCGCATCGGCGATTCGTACCTGCTGAGCGGCGAGTGCCTGACGATGGAGGATGCGATAGCCGTTGCGGCTCGCGCCGGCGGCCACCGACCGCCACGCATCCACGTTTCGACCGCGCTGCTCCGGATCGCCGAGCCGCTCGCCCAGCTGGCCATGCGCACGGGCCTGCTCGGCTTCGATCTCGCCGAAGTGCTTCGGGCTGCCGACGACGTGACCTATTGGTCGACGCATGGCAAGGCGACAACGGAGCTCGGCTACAACCCGCGTCCGCTGCACCAGGGCGCGATCGACGCCTTCGGGCACGGCGAGCCGTGAGGCCTCGCCGCAGATCAGCCCTGCTCGCGTTGGGCGCCGCCGCCATCCTGTCGTTCAACGGCTGTCGGATCCCGGAGAACGCGCTCGATGGACCGCTCGCGATTCCGCTCCGGATCACCGCGACGCCCGAGACGGTCGAGGTCGACGCACCGACGTGGTACGCCTCCAGGACCGCGATCTACCTGTGCTCGCGCGAACCACCGCCGTTACCCGAGCCCGGCCCGCAGCGAGTCGGCTGGACGCCCGGGGCCGCGTGCCACGACTTCGGGGAGGTCGCGTCCCCGGACGGGCTGAAGACCACGCTGCCGCTCGACCAGCTGACAGACGAAAACCTCGCTCCCTTCCTCGACGCGCCGGACTGGTTCATCCTCCTCGTCAAGATCGAGGGCGACCGGGCCGCGGCTGCCATCCATTCGAGCTTCCCAGGGCCGATCCAGGCCGCGACGTAGGCCGTACTACACTTCGACGATGGCCCGAGAGCTCCCGATGTTCACCCCGTCCCGCGGGGAGCCTGCCGCGCACGGCTCGATTGCGCTGCGACGTCATCCGGACTGGATCCGCTCACGCCTCCCGTCGGGCGACAACTACCACGACCTGAAGGGCATGCTGCGCGGCCTCGCGCTCAACACGGTCTGCGAGGAGGCCCGCTGCCCGAACATCGGGGAGTGCTGGGACCAGCGCACCGCCACGATCATGATCCTGGGCGACACCTGCACGCGGGCGTGCGGGTTCTGTGCGATCAAGACCGGACGCCCGACCTGGTTCGACGATGACGAGCCGAGGCGGGTCGCCGAAGCGATCGGCACGCTCGGCCTCGAGCACGTGGTCGTGACAAGCGTCGCCCGTGACGACCTGCCCGACGGCGGCGCGAGCGTCTTTGCCGAGACGATCCGGCAGATGCGTGCGACGTCGCCCGGGATGGGCATCGAGGTGCTCATCCCCGACTTCAACGGGAGTGACGACTCACTGCGCGTCGTGATGGAGGCGCGGCCCGACATCCTCAATCACAACCTCGAGACGGTCCGGCGTCTCCAGAAGCCCGTCCGAAAACGCGCTCGCTGGGACAGAACGTTGGGCGTTCTCGACCGCGCCAAGACGATGGCCCGCGAGATCGGCTACCCGGTGCACACCAAGAGCTCGCTGATGGTGGGGCTCGGTGAGGACCGCGACGAGCTCCGCGAGGCGTTCGTCGCGCTGCGCGAGGTCGACTGCGACATCCTGACGATCGGGCAGTACCTGCGGCCTTCGCTGGAGCATCTCCCGCTCGAGCGCTACTACCACCCCGACGAGTTCGCCGAGATGAAGACGGAGGCACTCGCCCTGGGCTTCAAGCATGTCGAGTCCGGCCCGCTGGTGCGCTCGAGCTATCACGCCCGCGACCAGGTCCCCGGCGCAGAGCTCAAGCGATTGCGCCGGCAGGCGACGGTCGACGCCGAGGGTCGGGTCATCCCCCTGGCGGGCTGACCCCCGGGGCGCCTCGGCGCCGATCGCGGTGGCGACCCGTCGGCTATGCTCGCGACATGCCCCGACCCCTCTCGCGGAAGGTCCCGCTGGCCGAGCTCCACTGTCATCTCGGCGGCGCGGTCACCCCGGCGATCATGTGGGGGATCGCCCATTCCCAGGGGATCAAGCTCCCGACCAAGGATTACTGGGAATTCCGGGACATGATCACGGTCTCGCCGAAGCGGAACCGATCGTTCGATGGGTATCTGCAGTTGTTCCACTGGACGGAGCTCATCCAGAGCTCGCCGCTCGCGGTCGAGCGCTCGGTGTACGAGGTGGTCGGCGGCGCCTATCGCAAGAACAACGTCACGACCATGGAGCTGCGCTTCAATCCGATGAAGCGAAACCGTGGCGGCGAGCAGGACCTCGATCACATCGTGGCCGCCGCCGTGCGAGGGATGGACAAGGCCAGTCTCGAATACCCCGTGCGACCAGGGCTGATCTTCTGCCTCGACCGTGCCTTTCCGTACGACCTCAACGAGATCATCGTCGAGAAGGCGATTCTGTGGCGGGATCGCGGGGTAGTCGGCGTCGACATCGCCGGACCCGAGGCCGCGACGTTCCGCGTGGCCGACTACCGACGGCTTTTCCGCCG
>JBKKCW010000037.1:0-8833 GCA_046712485.1 Candidatus Limnocylindrales bacterium | reverse complement strand
GCGCCGGATCGATCGCGTCCACAGCGGACGACCTCGTGACCTGGGCGAAGGCGCTGTATGGCGGCTCGGTCCTGACACCGGTCTCGCTGTCCGAGATGGTCGCGGACATCGCGCTGACGGCGCCGTTCAAGCCGTCCATCCCGTACGGCCTGGGCGTCCAGGCGGCCACGGTCGACGGGCGACAGACGCTCGGCCATTCCGGGCGCCTGCTCGGCGCCAGGACCGTCATGCGGTGGCTGCCCGACCAGGGGATCGCGATCGCGGTCCTGACCAACCAGAGCCGCAATGATCCCAACCTCGTGGTGCGCGCGCTGTTGCGCGTCGTACTCGGCGCTCCGCTCGAGTGCACGGGCTGCGCCTCCGTCCAGTAGGGGCCGGTGCCTGAAGGAACCGGAATCGACTGAAGTCGGTACGTCTGCCCGACGAGCGCGGTACTTGTTGGTCTGGCGGCGCCCCGTGCGCACGGTCACACTGGCGACTCGCCCGAAGAGGGTACGGGGATGGCGACCAGAGTCGAGGTCTATACGAGCGCCGGGATGGCCGGCGGCATCGTGACGCGATCCGGGTCCCTCCGTGACGCCCTGTCGGCCGGCGAGCGGCTCCAGATCGAGGGCGCCGTCTGGCAGGGCATCGACGACCTCCAGCCACGACCGGCCGGTACGGTCGACGTCAGCGTGGACGAGATCCTCGTCGCCGTGGCCGACGACGAGCCGGATGCACCTGTGCATGCCGCCTGGCATCACGTTCACCTGCAGTCGGGGCCGTACAACGTCGAAGGCGAGCTGGCCACGCTGCCTGGTTTCGATCCGGGTCGCTCCCTGGCGCGCCCGTCGGGTGAGTTCGTGCTGCTTCGCGACGTGCGCCTGTCGTTGCGCGACCACCCGGAGGCCGGCGTCTCGATCGGCGACCACGCGCTCGTCAACCGCTACGGCGTCGAGCAGATCGATGCCGACCTGATGCTCGGCTTCTTCTTCCCGGGGGCGACGATCACCGCTGTCCCCGCACGCGGCCAGGGTCCGGAGCCCGTCCCGGCGCCAGGTGGTATTGCCTGAGCCTGTGTCTGCCCGCGGATCTCAGCGCGACCGGCCGCGGCCAGTCCCGGTGCTCACCCGATGTCGAACGGGCTTGTGGTGGGCATGGTGCTCCGAGCTCGTTCGAGCGTGTCCGGAGCGGGCGCCAAGTGGGCGGGGCGCGGTGTTGCGGTCCGGGATGAAGCCATCTTCGACAGTCCATGGGATGGCGGTTCGCAGCATCCGCTGGATGCCTCTGAGCAGATCGGTCTCGTCGATGCACACGAGCGAGATTGCCTCGCCGGTCGCGCCCGCTCGGCCCGTTCGTCCGATCCGGTGGATGTAGTCCTGCGGGTTCCATGGCAGCTCGAAGTTGACCACCACCGGGAGGTCCTCGATATCGAGGCCGCGTGCGGCGACATCGGTCGCCACCAGGACGCGGATCTCGCCTGACTTGAATTCTGCCAGCGCGCGCGTCCGCTCGGGCTGGGATCGATCCGAGTGGATCGCCACTGCATTGATCCCTTCGCGATCTAGGCGACTGGCCAGCCGGCTGGCCGCGAGCTTGGTCCGGGTGAAGACGAGGACCTGGCGGAGGTCTTCCTTGCGGATGAGATGGGCGAGCAGCGCCTCCTTGCGATCCCGGTCCACCGGGTAGACGAGCTGGCGCACGGCTTCCGCGGCGGTATTTCGCGGCGCTACCTCGACCGTGGCCGGGTCGTGCAGGAAAGCACGGGACAGGTCCCGGATCTCCTGGGAGAACGTCGCCGAGAAGAGCAGGTTCTGGCGGCGCGCTGGGAGCAGCTCGAGGATCCGCCGGATGTCGGGGAGAAAGCCCATGTCGAGCATCCGGTCCGCCTCATCGAGCACGAGGATCTCCACCTGCCCGAGGTTCACGGTTCGCTGCCCGACGTGATCGAGGAGTCGGCCCGGGGTGGCAACGAGGATCTCGACGCCTGTGCGGAGCGCCTTGATCTGGGGCTCAATCGGGATCCCGCCGTACACCACGGTGGACCGCAGCGGGACAGTCCGTCCGTACGTCCGGACGCTCGCATCGACCTGCATCGCGAGCTCGCGTGTCGGGACGAGGATCAGGACCCGGACCGGGTGCCGTGCGGGCGAGAAGCTCGTGTTCGCGTGTTCGCGCATCCGATCGAGGATGGGGAGCACGAAGGCGGCGGTCTTGCCGGTACCTGTCTGTGCGGCCGCGAGAAGGTCTCGACCCTGCAGCACGAGCGGGATGGCGTCCGCCTGGACCGGTGTCGGAGTGTGATAGCCCTCCTGGGCGACGGTCTGAAGGAGATCGGCCGACAGGCCGAGCGGATCAAATGACAAACACGGCTCCTGCATGTCCCGCCGGCGGCACGGGCCGGAGCGACGGTGGCTCGGTTGCGAGCCGCCCGGAGCATAGCCGATATGGCTAGGATCGAAACGTGACGGCGACCGGAACTCGCGCCATCGAGATCGTCCAGAGCGCGGCAATCGAGCACCGTGTGCATCGCTACGAGCTCGCGGAACGGCACGGTCGCGGCCGCGACGCCCGCCCGGCGTACGGCATCGAAGCCGCACTCGCCCTTGGCGTGGCCGCGGATCGCGTGTACAAGACGCTTGTGGCCGCGGTCGACGGGCGCCTGGTGCTGGCCGTCGTGCCCTCAGGGACGGATCTCGATCTGAAGCGCCTGGCAAGTGCGTTCGGCGGCCGCCGGGCTGAGCTCGCCGATCCGATGGAAGCGGAACGCGCGACGGGATATGTCATCGGCGGGATCAGCCCGCTCGGGTCGCGCCGGCCACTCCCCGTCGTCCTCGACGAGGGTTCGAGCAAGCACCGGACGATCTTCGTCTCGGCCGGTCGGCGTGGTCTCCAGCTCGAGCTGGCACCCGCAGACCTCGCCCGTCTTACGGGGGCCACAGTGGCCCATCTAGGTCGGGACCTTTGACAGGGTCGACACCGCCCGTACCTGGCTGCCATACTCCTGCAGCTCACCCGCGAACCGTCCGATAGACAGGCCCAACAGAAGACGCCGCCCCCCACGGCAGATTCCTGTCACCTTCGCCGAGCATTCGACCGGCGGGACATGGATCGGCTCACCCTGGTCCATCCTCGGATCGAGCGTCCCCAGGCGCCACGACCCGATGTGCGTCCGTCACCGCGAACGTCCCTGCCGCGGGCGGCACCACCCACCGTCACCGCGCCCCAGCACGGTGTTCAGGCGGAGAGGAGGCAAGAGAATTGCCGTTGCGCAAACACGGCGCCCAGCGGGCGTCTTCGGGGCCAGTGCGCCTGACGGTCCTTGGTCTCGCCCTGGCCCTGCTGGCCTTTGGCGGCATGGCGAGCAACCCGACACCCGCGGCGGCCGCGGGCATGAAGGTCGTCGTCGTAGTTGGCCCCGTCGGCTCTAGCACCTCCAAATACATCACGAGCGCGAAGCGCTACGCGGCGCAGGCCCGATCGTATGGTGCGACGGTGGTGGAGATCTACAGCCCCAACGCCACCTGGGCCAAGGTCAAATCCGCGACCAAGGGCGCCAACGTCCTCATCTACCTGGGGCATGGCAACGGCTATCCCAGCCCCTACGGACCCTTCTCCGCGCTGACCAAGGACGGCTTCGGGCTCAATCGCTCGGCTGGCAACGGACACAGCAACGTCAAGTACTACGGCGAGTACCACGTCAGCAGGTACATCAACCTCGCGCCGAACGCTGTCGTCATCCTCAACCGGCTGTGCTACGCGTCCGGCAACAACGAATGGGGCGCCGGCAACCCGACCAAGGCGGTGGCGATCAAACGCGTTGACAACTTCGCGGCCGGGTTCCTCCGTGCCAATGCGCGCGCGGTGTTCGCGGAGGGCATCGACAGCGCGTCATACGTGCTGCAGGGCGTCTTCAAGAGCGGCCGCACGATGGGCGAGATCTTCCGGAGCGCTCCGAGCTGGACCGGGAGCCGCGACTTCAAGTTCAAGTCGGTGCGGACCCCCGGATACACCGCCTGGATGGATCCCTATGCGCCCAGCCGCTACTACCGCTCGGTGGTCGGCAAGCTGTCCCTGTCCGCGGTGTCAGTCCGCGGCGGCTGACCCGCGGTTGGGTACCATGCCCCCATGCCTGCGACCTCATTGCCGTTCACGGGTGACGCGGCGGCGGACCGCCTCCTCGTCGATGAACCGCTCGCGCTGCTGATCGGGTTCGCCCTCGACCAGCAGGTGACCGTCCAGAAGGCCTTCAGCGGCCCGCTGGAGCTCAAGCGCCGTCTCGGGCACCTGGACGCGGCACGGATCGCAGGGATGGATCCGGCGGCGCTCGACGCGGTCTTCCGGGAACGGCCGGCGCTGCACCGCTTCCCTGGATCCATGGCGAGCAAGGTCCAGGCGCTCTGTGCCGCGATTGCCCGGGACTTCGACAACGATGCTCGCACCGTCTGGTCGGAGGCGCCCGATGGACGCAGCCTCGAGGCACGCTTGCTGAGCCTGCCCGGGATCGGCGAGATGAAGGCGAAGACGCTCATCGCCGTGCTCGGCAAGCGATTCGACGTTCGTCCGCCGGGCTACGAGGCCGTCGCGCCCAATTGGCCGACGCTCGGCGATGTCGATTCGGCAGAGTCGCTCGCGACGTACCAGGCGGGAAAACGCGCCAAGAAGGCGGCCATCCGAGAGGCAATGGGCGGCTGACGGCCGGGGCGAGCCCGACCGGACCGGGCCGGCTAGACTTCGTGGGCGTGACTGAATCTGCCGACCACCTTCCCGCGCCGGCCCAGCGGAAGCCAAGACGATCCCGTCGCTTCGTCCTCCCGGAGGACCAGCCCGACGAACGAACCGAGGCGCGGATCCAGGCCTTCCTGCATGGCACGAGCCGGTCGTCCGAGGGCGGGGCCGTCGGGGCGCGAGCCGACCTGGGACGACCGCCGCAGGAGCTCGACACGCGGGCCGACTGGACGGCCGCGTTCCGACACGAGGCCTCCCGGCACGCGCGGTACGGTCGACCGGCTTCGGTGCTCCTGCTCGAGATCGGCCGCACGCCCGATTCGCGATCGGCGGACGTCGTCGCCAACGACCTCGCCAACCTCATCCGTTCAACCGCGCGGGCCTCTGATCGTGCCGTGCGGACGGGTCCATCGAGCTTTCGCCTGCTGATGCCCGAAACGACGGTCGGTGGTGCTCGTCACGTGGGGGCACGGTTGGAGGCTGCCTTTCGCGAGGCGGGCGGGACATCGAACCACCGGCCCGGGCTGCGCTTTGACGTGGCCACGCCAAGGCGGGGTGGTTCGCTCGAGGACGCGCTCATAGAAGCGGAGCGACGCGTCGCGCGTTGACCGTCACTCGTTGACGAGCGGGGCCTCGAGATACCGCGCCGCGACCGCTCTCGCCGTCGCCGCGACCTCCGCACGGACCTCGGGCGGCCACACGACGTCCACCAGTGGCCCGGCGCTCAGCAGCACCCCGGCCGCCTCATCGGGGTAGTCGAGGTGGATGCGAAGGCGGCCCCAGCCATCGGGATCGTCGTCGGGCAAGGTGTCGGCCGCCCGAAGAACCGAACTACCGACGGCCGCCTGAAGTCGGTCCATCCCGTCGGGGTGGACGCGGATGACGACCTCCACACGCGGGACATCGCGCTCGAACGCGGCCGCCGATTCGGCCCAGTAGGCAGCGAGATCGAAATCCTCCGGACGCTCGAAGCGTTCGGTCGTCGGCTCGGTCGCCACGACGCGCGAAACGCGGTACGTCCGGATCTGCTCGCCGACGCGCGCGACGACGTACCAGATGCCCGCCTTGAGCACGACACCGAGCGGCTCCAGGACCCGGCGCACGGTCCCATCGCCGCGCACGTAGTCGACGGCAATGCGGGTCGAGCTCCACACCGCGTCGGACAGGGCACTCAGGTGTGGCACGGGCTGGCTGGTCTTGAACCAGTCCCCGGCGTCGAGATGGAACCGTTCGACGAGGCGGGAGGCGCGCGTCCGAAGCTCGGGTGGGAGTGATGCCTGGACCTTGAGCTGGGCAGCGGCGACGACGGTGCCGAGACCGAGTTCGGCGGCGGGACCGGGCAGACCGGCCAGGAACAACGCCTCGGCCTCCTGAGGCGTCATGCCGGTCAACCGAGTCCGGTAACCGTCGACGAGCCGGATCCCGCCGTACGGGCCACGCTCGGCATAGATCGGGACCCCCGACGCGCTCAAGGCATCGACGTCCCGATGGATCGTCCGCTCGGAGACCTCCAGCTCGGAGGCGAGCTCGGCCGCGGTCAGCTGCCCGCGCGTCTGCAGCAGGAGCAGGAGCGTGACGAGACGCGACGCGCGCACCGCTCGATCATACGCGCATTCATGTCAGAAACTGTCATGTTCAAGCTCAGCCAACCGCTCAGGGCGACTACGTCACCGAGCCCGTCGCGGGGTCAGATGTCGCCGCTGAACGTGTCGCAGGCGGCCGGGTCGCCCGTTTCGTACCCGGTCCGGAACCACTGCTGACGCTGCTCCGACGACCCATGGGTCCATGAGTCGGGATTGACCTCGCCCTGCGTCGCCTCCTGGATCCGATCGTCGCCAATCGCGGCCGCCGCGTCGAGGGCGTCGGCGATCTCGGTTTCAGTCAGGGGTTGGAGGTAGCCGGTCGCCGCGGCATGGTTCGCCCAGACACCGGCGAAACAATCCGCCTGCAACTCGATCCGGACGGCCTGACTCTCGGCCCCGGAGCCGCGGCCGCCACCCTGGAGGACGCCCAGGAGGTCCTGCACGTGGTGACCGTATTCGTGCGCAATGACGTAGCCCTGCGCCAGCGAACCGCCCTGTGCCCCAAATCGCGAGCGCAACTCGGCGAAGAAGTCCAAGTCGATGTAGATCAACTGGTCAGGTGGGCAATAGAACGGTCCGGTGGCGGAACTCGCCGTGCCGCAGCCGCTCGATGTCACACCGGAGAAGAGGACCGTGTCGGAAGGCTGATACGTCTCGCCCGAGGCCGCGAACGCGTCCGTCCAGTACGTCTGGATGCTGTTGACGTAGCCGAGGATCCGGCAGTCGTCCCGCTCGTTGGCATCCTGGCCGGTCTGGCAGTCCGTGGCGATTGCGCTGCTCTCCGGACCGACGACGGCGCCTGGCTCCAGGGCCGCGCCGAGGTCACTGGGATTGCCCCCGAGGAGCGTGTAGATGATGAGTACGGCGATCCCCAGCCCGCCTCCCCCGAGCGCCAATCCACCACGACCGCCGAGGCCGCGACGGTCCGAGACCTGCCCCGGATCCAGTTGAACGTTTGGATTGAAGGACACGCGCAGCCCTCATACGAAAGTCGAGCCATGGTAGGGCGCCGCGCGGTGCACCGACCGTGCGCCACACGGGCCTGAGCGTCGCAGTCTCGTTGCGATTGATCGCTTCCCCGGGCGTCAGGAGCGCTGACCCTGCCCCTGGCTGCCCTGGTCGCGAAGAAATCGCTCGATATCGGAGATGAGATCGCTGCCGGACGGCAGACGCTGCTCGTCGTACATCGCCTCGAGACGCTCGACGTAGCTCCGCGTCGTCTCGTCCAGCCCGGTCGCAGTGTCGAGCCGGGCCCGCAGCTCACGTGCCTCCGCCTCGAGATCTGCCGTTGCGAGATCCGCTCCGAGGTGGTTGCCGAGCGCGCGCAACAGCTCCACCGAGGTGGTCGCGTACGAGCCCGAGATGTAATGTGGAACCTGGGCAAAGTAGCCGAGCGCCGGGATCCCCGCGGTCGAAGCCTCGAGTTCGAGCGCCGATACGAGCGCGGAGGGGACGCGCAGCACGCCGGCCGGGCCGGCTGACACGTCCCCGCGGAGCAAGCCCGGAGCAGCCTCCGTCCCGATGATCGGCACGGGCCGGGTGTGCGGCACAGCGGCCGGGATCGCCCCGAGGCTGATCCATTCGGCGACGTCGAGCGCCCGGCAGATCTCGACGACGCCGTTCGTGAACTCCCGCCAGCGGTAGTCCGGCTCCGCCCCGACGAGGACAAGGAGATCGCGATCCGCGACACGAACGTGCCGTACCACGAGCTCGTGCCATGAGAGCTCGGTCAGCCTGCCGTCGACGATCTCGAGCGGTGGCCGCCGGGCACGGTAATCGAAGAGGAGGTCCGCGTCGAAGCGGACAACCACCGGTGCGTCGTCGACAAGCTGCTCGAGTGCCGTGGTCGCCGCAGCACCGGCGTCGACCCAGCCGTCAAAGGCCGCCACGAGGGTCGGGGCGATCAGGCTCCCGGGATCCGACAGCGTGTAGAGGCTCACGCACAGAAGGATAGGCGACAAGGGGACGATCCCGGCTGAGGCGGCTACACTCTCAGCTCATCGTTGCCCATCGAAAGGACGGAACGTGGCCAGGCATTCCAAGCACGAGCGCGAGCGTCGTTCCGCGGAGACCGAGCGCGTCAAGCAGATCGAGGCCGCGTGGCTCGGGAGCTTGCCCGCAGCCACGGCCAAGGCCTTCGCCGAGTCCGTCGCCGCGGCACGAGCGCGTGGTCCGCAAGAGAAGCGACCAGACATGGCCCCAGGCACCCAGCCCCGACCGCCGCGCCCCGGCCGAGAGCCCAAACCGCCCAAGGACGAGCGCCCGCGCCGCGGCTCCAACCGCGATTGATCGCTGACATCAGGGCAAGTCATTACCAGCCGCTGATCGCCTAACAGGTTCGTTGCAGTCGGTTCTCGGGTATAGCATGGGGGCCTGGGACATTTCTAGACTGCACCGAATCGTCAACCGTGAGGGGCGACGTGACCATTCGAGAGACGATACAGACGGACCAGAATCTGGCGCTCGGGGAGACAGGGCCACAGGCGGCAAGCGAGCCCGACCGTCGGCTCCTGTCCCTGGTCCCGGACCCGGACGTGCTCGAT
>JBKKCW010000036.1:0-2697 GCA_046712485.1 Candidatus Limnocylindrales bacterium | reverse complement strand
GGTCGAGACGTATTCGCGCGGCATGCGCCAGCGGCTCGGGATCGCCGATGCGCTGGTCAAGTCGCCGGACGTCCTGATCCTCGACGAGCCGACGACCGCCATCGACCCGTTGGGCGTTGTCGAGATGCTGGAGCTCCTCCGGACGCTCGTCCGCGATCGCGGCCTGGCAGTGCTGCTCTCGAGCCACCTGCTCAATCAGGTCCAGTCGGTGTGCGACCGGATCGGGATCTTCGCCGCCGGCAAGCTCGTTGGCCAGGGCACCGTTGACGAGCTGGCCGCCACGTTCGGTGATGGAACCGCCACGATCGAGGTGGGTCTCGAGCTGACCGGCGCCGACGACCTGGCGCGGGCCATGCAGGTGCTCGGGGCGATCAAGGGCGTCGAGCGCGTCACGCCGCCGGCCGACGCAAGCGGGACCTGGCGCCTCGTCGTTCGTCCCGTCGCCGCCGAGTCCGGTGTCCGCCAGGAAGTGCTCGTCGCGGCCGTCGAGCACGGGCTGCACCTGACCGCCATCCGGCCCATCGTGCCGTCGCTCGATGACATCTACCGATCGGCGATCGTGCGGAGAGCGGCATGAGCGCGGACGCACGCGCCAAGCCGCGGCCCCGGATGAGGGCCAAGCCCCGGCCTCGTCCCGCGAGCGAGCCGGGTTCGCCCAGCGCCGACGTCGTCAAGCTTCGCGACATGCTGCCGCGGGCGGGCTGGCGCGTGGTGGCGGCGAAGGAGTTCGGCGACCACCTGCTGAGCGTCCGCTTCATTGTCCTGCTTCTGGTCCTGGGCCTGACTGCTGTGATCCCGCTCTACTTCGCTGCCGGTCAGATCCGGGAAGCTGCCCCCGACGCGAGCGGGGCCGCAGCGGTGTTCCTCTTCCTCTTTGCCATCGGCGCCGAGGAGATCCAGAACCAGAGCGTGTTCTCGTTCGTGGGCATCGTGGCGCCGCTGCTGGGTCTCGCCTTCGCGTTCGATGCGGTCAACGGCGAGCGTTCGGAGGGGACGCTCCCGCGGCTGCTTGCCCAGCCCATCCACCGCGACGACGTGATCAACGGCAAGTTCGTGGCCGGGATCGCAGTGATCGGCATGGTGATCCTGTCGATCACCCTCGTCATCGCCGGCCTCGGCATGCTCCGTCTCGGGATCGTGCCCCACGGCCAGGAGATCCTCCGGCTCGCCATCTGGGTGCTCGTCACGTTCCTGTACGTGACCATCTGGCTGGCATTCGGTCTGCTGCTGTCCGTGGTGATCCGTCGCGCGGCAACTGCTGCGCTGATCGGCTTTGGTGTCTGGCTGCTCCTGACGATCTTTGGTGGGCTGATCACGGGCTTTGTCAGCGGCCTGTTCGCACCGGCCGCCGACGCCACGCCTGACGCCGTGCTCGGCTCGTTCCAGCTCCAACAGCTGATCGCGCGTCTGTTGCCCAGCACGCTCTACAACGAGATCTCGCTTGTGTTGCTCAACCCGTCGGTCACGCAGATCAGCACGCCTGCCACGATCGACCAGTTCCAGCAGGCGCAGCAACAGATCCCGACCCTCTTCTCGCTGGACCAGAGCCTTCTTCTGGTCTGGCCGCACGTCGTGGCCATGGTCGCGCTGTCAGTCGTGTGTTTCGTCGGGGCGTACGTATCGTTCATGCGCCAGGAGGTTCGCGCCTAGGTCCCGGACCGGCCGGGCCAGCACGGCCTCAGCCTTCGCGGGTGACAACGCCGATGATCTCCTCGCCGTAGCGGTCGAGCTTGGTCGGACCCACGCCGGGCACCCGTCCGAGCTCGGCCATGGATTTCGGCCGGTGCTCCGCGATTGCCTCGATCGTCGTGTCGTGGAAGATGATGAACGCCGAGACCGCATCGCTCCTGGCGCGGGCCGATCGCCAGGCGCGCAGGGCGTTGGACAGTGGTGATCGTTCGCTCGGGTCGACACGGGCCTGGCGTTGTCGCGCTGCCGCGCCGGCGCCGTTGGCGCCTTCCTGCGTTCCCGCCCGGGTCGGGGACAGCGGCACGAGACCATCGAGGAATCGCGAACGGCTTCGCCGACCCTCGCGCCCGGTCACGCCGATCCGGCGCGTTGCCCAGGACAGCCACAGGTGGCGCCGAGCGCGGGTGATGCCCACATAGAGCAGCCGTCGCTCCTCGGCCAGCTCCGCGGGTTCGTTGGCCTGGCCGATTGGGAGCGTGCCTTCCTCCAGCGCCGGAAGGAAGACCGCATCCCATTCGAGGCCCTTGGCCCGGTGGTAGGTCAGGAGCTCCACGCCGGTCGAGACGCCGCCGGCCTCGATCGCGGCCCGACGGTCCAGCTCGGCCACGAAGGCAGCGGCATCCGCAGCCGGGTTCGCGCGGACGAGATCGCCGGCCAGCTCGAGAAGGGTCAGGACGGCCGCATGTCGCTCGGCCGCCTGATCGCCCTCGGGTTTTCGGTCGCGCTGGACACCGAGCTGGCGGGCGAACGCGGCTGCCACGCGTTCGACGAGCGGCGCTTCTTCCGCAGCACTCGCGAGGGCACGGACGACCGCGATCGCGCGGCGCACCTCTGGACGCCGGAAGAACCCCTCGCCGCGGACGTGGAAGCCGATCCCTGCCGAGCCGAGGGCGCGCTCGATCGGCGGCAGCTGGGCGTTGGTCCGAACGAGGACGGCGATGTCGCCCTGGGACGTCCCGGCATGAGCCAACGAGCGGATCGAGGCGATCATCGCCTTGAGCTCAGCTT
>JBKKCW010000035.1:0-35675 GCA_046712485.1 Candidatus Limnocylindrales bacterium | reverse complement strand
CATCTCCTCTTGGGCGAAGGTGAGGCGCAGCGCAGCGGGCGACGCCGTCCGTCGCTCCTCGCCTCCACGTTCGAGGCGGTGGCCGGCGCGCTCTACCTGGACCTGGGGCTGGCCGCGGTTCGCGACTGGGTCGTGGCGCTCGCCGAGCCGGAGTTGCGTGCGGAAGCCCCGATCGGAACGCTCAAGAGCCCCAAGAGCCGGCTCCAGGAGTTCACGCAACGGCGGACCGGAGACCGCCCGACGTACAGGTTGCTGGACGCGACGGGACCCGACCACGAGAAGTCCTTCCGCATCGAGGTCTGGGTGGACGGCACCCTCCTCGGCATCGGCGAGGGTCCTTCCCGCCGGACCGCGGAGACGGCCGCCGCGTCGCAGGCCATGGAGCATCTGCGCAGCATGGCGGAGCTGGAGTCGCAGGACGCCACGGATCCCGCGCGCGCGGCCGGCGCATGACGATCGAGCGGACCGACGCGCCATCCGTCCCGCACGCGGACCATCGAGCCGAGCCGCGGCTGCTCGCCCTCCGCGTTCACGGGTTCAAGTCCTTTGCCGAACGGACCAACGTCGAATTCGGCCCGGGCATCAGCGCGGTCGTCGGGCCGAACGGATCGGGCAAGAGCAACCTGGCCGATGCCCTGCGCTGGGCGCTCGGGGAACAGGGCCGAGCGCTCCGGTCGCGTAAGTCGGAGGACGTCATCTGGGCCGGTTCGGAGAAGCGTCCCGCCCAGGGAATGGCCGATGTGACCCTGGTCATCGACAACGCCGACGGTCTCCTGCCCGTCGATTACCAGGTTCTGGAGCTTGGGCGCCGCCTGTACAGATCGGGCGAGAACGACTACCTCCTCAACAAGACCCGGATTCGCTTGCGCGAGCTCGTGGATCTGCTCGACTCGGCGCACCTGGCGGACAACGCGTTCCTGTTCATCGGCCAGGGCATGGTCGACCAGGCGCTCGCCCTTCGACCGGAGGAGCGACGGCCGCTGTTCGACGAGGTTGCCGGGGTGCGCCGTCATGAGCGCCGCCGGCGCCGGGCCGAGGAGCAGCTCGTCGAGTCCGAGGCCAACCTGGCGCGAGTCGAAGACATCCTTGGTGAGCTGCGCCCGCAGGCGCGACGGCTTGCTGTCCAGGCCGAGCAGCAGGCATCCCGCCAGACGACCGCGGACGAGCTGGCGACCGCGTTGATCGCATCCATGCATGCCCGCTGGTTCGAGGCCGCTGGTCGGGTCGCTGCTGCGGGCGAGACGAGGGCACGCGCCCAGAGGGACGTCGAGCGAGCGCTGGCTGAACTGGCGGTGGCCGAGGCGACTGCGGCGCGGTTGGCGCAGGAGCGGACGGCTCGGGCGGACGACGAGCGGGCGCGGAGCGAGACCCTGGAACGGGCGCAGGCACTCGTCACCGAGGCGCAGCTTCGCAGCGCGCGGCTGACGTCGGAGATGGACGGGATAGGTCGGGACCGCGACCGCCTCCTCGCCGAGCGTTCGTCCGCGGAGTCCGAGCTGGCCAGCGCACGACGAATCCTCGCCGCGCCGCTCCCGCCTCGCGACGTCGAGCTGGAGGCGTCGCTGACCGACGCCGAACATGCGCTCACGGGCGCGCTCGAGGAGCTCGCGGCGCTGCGCGGTGCGCAACAGGCGCAGGGCCAGGAGCTGGCCGCAATCCGGCGCGCGGCGGCGGCCCGGGAGGCCGAGATGGCGACCGCTCGCCGACGTCTCACCGAGGCCGATCGACGTCTCGCCGAGGAAACGGCCCAGCTTCGCGCCGCAGCGCTTCGTCGTGCCGAGCTGGAGGGGGTCCTCGAACGAGCGACCGCGGCACTGGCGGCTCGCCAGGGCGACGAACAGGCCGCTGCTCGAAGACGCGAGGTCGCTCGCGAGCGTGCGACCGTGGCGGAAGCGGCTAAGGCCGCGGCGGATGAGCAGGTAGTCGGGATCGGCGCGGCGCTGTCGGCGTTGCATGCCCAGCTGGATTCGCTGACGGCGCGTCTCGCTGATGAGGAGGCACGGGGAATCGCCCGGGCCGCGAGGCGCGTCGGTGGTCGGCGCGTGGATGAGGACCTCGATGTCGATCCGGCCTTCCGGACCGCGGTCGAGGCGGCCCTGGCCGACGCCACCCGCGCATACATCATCGGTCTCGATTCGGTTGCGGCCGTGTCGGGCGAACGAGGGACCGTCGTGGTTTCGGAACGCGCGTCCGACGCCCCCTCCGCGGATGACTCGCGCGAGCGCCGGTTCCGCGACCGTCTCGTGACCGAGGGTGGCGGGTCGCTCGATGCCGCGGTTCGGCGCGATCCAGGCGGCGCAGCTCGCCGGCTCCTGGCGCGGGCCGCGTGGCTCCCGGATCTGGTGACCTGTCTGGCCATCCAGTCATCCATGCCGCCGGGATGGATCGCCGTACCGCGCGACGGCGGCGCGGTCCTGACCGATGTTGCCGTCACCCTCGGCGCCGCCGAGTCCGTCCTTGAGCGCCGGGCCGAGGTCGCCCGGCTGGCGGCGCGGGTCGATGGTCTGGAGGCTGACCTTGCGACCGCGACCGCGTCCGCGTCCGCGGCGGCAATCGAGGCGACCGCCGCGGTCGACGAGGTCGAACGGGCGCGCGCCGATGACAGCCGATCGAGGGCCGCGCGGCGCGCGGCAGAGGAGGCCGAACGCCTCGCGGCGCGCCAGCTCGAGACGGTGGCGCGGGAAGTCGCCTGGCACGAGGCGCAGAGACGCCGCCTGGTCATCGATCTCGAGAACGAGCGCGCGGCGGTCGACGCCCTCGAGCCTGGCCCGGGCCACGCGGCGAGCGGGGAACCGCCGGCGGCCAACACAACTGCCCAGCCCGCGACCGACCCGGTTGGCGGGGGACTGGCTGCCTGGGAAGCCCGCACGATCGAGCTTCGAGCGCGGCGCGATCGACTGGCCGAGCAGCGCGCCGAGCGAGACGCCGAGCGACGGGACGCGGAACACCGCCGCACGCGTGCCGAAGCCGCGCTCAGCCTCGCCGAGGAGCGGGTCACGCGGATCGAGCGCGATCTCGCGAGCCTGGTGGACCGGGAGCGTGCCATGAGCGAGGAACGGGACGCGCTTGGAGATGAGATCGCCGCGGCGACCGCCCGTGAGACGGCGGCGCGCGAGGCGCTCAGCGCGGCCCGCCACGCCGAATCGACCGAGCGGGAACGGCTCGCGCAGGCGGAGCGTGATGCCGGGACGACCCGGGACCGACTGCGCGTCGCCGACGAGCGTCTGCGAGCGGCCGATCACGCGGATCTGGAGGCACGGCTCGGGATCGAATCGCTCCGCGAGGGCGTCATCGTCGAGCTGGCAGGGCTCGGCGAGGTTGCCGTCCGTCACCTGCGCGCCGTGGCCGGGGAATCGACAGGGCCCGGCGCCGCGAACGCGATGGACGCAGGTTCGGAACGAAAAGCGGACGATGAGGCCGGCATTTCGGACGACGTCGCCGCGCTCGAAGCGGCACTGTCCGATGTCGCCGCGGTCTGGGCCGCTCAACCGCCCACCGGTCCACCACCGAGCGCCGTCCGGCTCGGGCAGCTGCGCCGCCGGTTCCACGACCTGGGCGCCGTGAACCCATTCGCCGTCGACGAATATGCCGAGGTGCGGGGGCGCCTCGAGACGCTCGAGGGCCAGGCCGCCGACCTCCAGACCGCGATCGCCCGTACCCGGGACCTGATTGCCGAGCTCGACACCATGATCGGCGACCGATTCGGAGCAACCTTCCAAGCGCTCGAGACCGCCTTTGCCCGACGTTTCGAGCAGCTGTTCGGCGGTGGGTTTGCCAGGTTGTCGCTGACCGACCCGACCGACATCGGGGCCAGCGGCGTCGAGATCGTCGCCCGTCCTCCGGGCAAGAAGCCACAGGCGCTCGCGATGTTGTCAGGAGGCGAGCGGGCGTTGACCGCGGTCGCCCTGCTGTTCGCCATGCTCGAGGTCCGGCCTGTCCCGTTCTGCGTGCTCGACGAGGTGGACGCCGCACTCGACGAGGCGAACATCGGCCGGTTCGCGGACGCATTGCGGAGCCTCGCCCACCAGACGCAGTTCATCGTCATCACCCACAACCGCGGCACGATCGAGGCCGCGGACGCGCTCTACGGGGTGACGGCGGGGGATGATTCGGTGAGCCGGGTGATCAGCCTCCGGCTCGACGAGGCGCAGGCTCTGGCCGTTCGGGATCGGACCGAACTCGCGCCAGCCGGGTAGGCTGATCGAGCATGCGTTTCTGGCGACGCCGCGACGACGAGGCCACCACCGCGACCGAGGAAGTTGAGGCGCCCGAGCCCGAGGCGCTCGGGCCCGAGGCCCAGCCGTGGGAACCCGACCCGGCCGATCTCGACGCCCCCCTCGCGCCCGCCGCGGTAGACGCCGCCGCGGCGCCCGCGGCCGGCCCCCTCCCGGACGGCGCGCCAACCCTCCGCCAGCCCGGTGAAGCGCTCGACGCCGGTCTCGAGCGGACGCGGGGTGGGTTCATGTCCAGGTTACGAGGCTTCCTCGGCGCCGCAGAGATCGGCGGCCCGTCCTGGGACGACGTCGAAGAGGCGCTCATCGCGGGCGACGTCGGCGCGGGCCTGGCGATCGAGCTCGTGGAGCGGGCCCGATCAAGGCGCGACCCGGGTGGCCCGGAGGCGGCCATTCGAGCGGAGCTCGCCGCCCTCCTCGTGGCGCGCGATATCGACTGGACCCCGCGACCGGCGACCGGTGACGGGCCTGCGGTCGTGCTCGTGGTGGGGGTCAACGGCACGGGCAAGACGACGACGATCGGCAAGCTCGCCAGCCGGTACGCGGCCGATGGTCGATCGATCATCCTCGCCGCCGCCGATACATTCCGGGCCGCGGCCATCGAGCAGCTGCGGATATGGGCGGACCGCGCCCATGTCCCTGTGGTTGCGCACGCGCCGGGAGCCGATCCCGGCGCTGTCGTCTACGACGCGCTCGACGCCGCCGTCGCCCGTGGCGCCGACCTGGTCATCGCCGACACGGCCGGCCGGCTCCATACGCGGACGAACCTGATGGACGAGCTGGCCAAGATCCGGCGGATCGTGGACAAACGGCTGCCCGGCGCGACACCGGAGATCCTGTTCGTGCTCGATGCCACGACCGGGCAGAACGGCCTTGCCCAGGCGAAGGCGTTCCATGAAGCTGTCGGGCTGACCGGGATCGTGCTGACCAAGCTCGACTCGACCGCCAAGGGCGGCATCGTCTTTGCGATCGAGAACGCGCTCGAGGTGCCGGTCCGGTTCGTCGGAGTCGGCGAGGGCGTCGCGGACCTGGTCCCGTTCGACCCCGACGCCTTCGTCGCGGCGCTGTTCGCCTGACTCGGGTCGTCATCCGCCAACGGGCTGATCGCGCTCCGCTTTCATCGCGGCCACCGCCGGGTCGGCCGGTGCCCCCGACATGCCCGTTTCCTCGGCTGGCCGCTCGGGCAGGACGAGGAGCGCACGTACCGGCGACGCCCACAGGATGCCCGCCGCCAGCAACCCGCCCAACGGGGCAAGCCACGACGTCGCACGAAGCCCGATCGCCTCGGCGAGGATCCCGGCGCCGAGCGTGGCAACGAGTTGTGCGAGGCCCGAGGCGACCTGGAAGGTGGAGGCCACCCGTCCGAGCGCCCGGTCGCGCACAAGCGTCTGGCGGACCGAGACCTCCGTGATGTCGTAGACCGTGACGGCCGAGTCCGCGACGAGCTGCTGCATCACGAGACAGCCGATAGCAAGCAGGGGCAGACCCGCTGGCGCCAGCGGGATGAACGCGTTCCCGATCGCGGACAGGACCATCGCCCAGATCGCGACCGGCCCGATTCCCCAGCGCCGCGTCGCGCGCGAGGCCACGACCGCCCCGATGAATGATGAGAAGCCGCCGACACCGGCCACGACCCCGAGAACGGCAGGTCCCAGCTCGAGCTCCTCGAGCACGAACAGGAACCACGTGGCGCCGAAGATGCCCCACAGCGCCGAGAGCGCCATCTGGGCGCCGGCGAATGCCCGCAGCACGGGATCGTGAATGACAAGTCGCAGCCCGTCCCGGATCTCGTCGAGGACGGGTTCGCGATCGGCCTTGGATGGCGGCGGTTCCTCCGCGTGCTTGATTGACCCGAGCAGCAGGGCGGATCCCAGAAACGACAGGGCATCGACCAGGATCGCCAGTGGCGCGGTCAACAGCTGGACCAGGAAGCCGCTGATCCCGAAGGCCATGAACTCGGCGGCCGAGCCGCTGGCGGCCAGCGCTCCATTCGCGTCGACAAGTCGCTCGCGTTCGACGATCGACGGCAGGTACGCGTTGTCGGCGGCATCGAAGAATGCCGTCAGAATCGCGGCGAGGCCGGAGACCGCGAACAGCTGCCACAACGTCAGGGCGCCGAGGGCGAACGCGACGGGGATCGAGGCAAGCAGCGCCGCCCGACCAAGATCGGCCCAGATCAGCACGGGTCGCCGTCGGAGCCGGTCCACCCAGGCGCCAGCGACCAGGCCCACAAGCAGCGCGGCGCCCAGCTCCAGGCCACGCAGGACCGCGACTTCGAAGGCGCCGGCGCCGAGGATCAGGATTGCCGCAAGCGGCAGGGCGATCCGGGTGACAAGTGAACCGAAGATCGAGATCGTGGCCGCGCCCCAGACGCGGACGAAGGCGGTGTTCCGCCACAGTGGGGAGCTGAAGGGGTTGCGCACGGGGCCGGAGCATATCGCCCGGAATGACGCTCGTGGCACCCTGCGCTAGACTCCGTTGGCCTCGGTGCGTCAGAACCCGCGCACCAAACCGGCCTGGCGGTACGTCAGGTTGGTTCCACCACCTGACGGAGTCCCTCACCCGCACCATGTTCGACACGCTGAGCGAGCGCCTGCGAAAGACGCTTGGCACCCTGACTGGCCGCGGCCGGATCAGTGAAGCCGACGTCGATGCCGCGATGCGCGACGTGCGGCTGGCGCTCCTCGAGGCCGACGTCAACTTCCGCGTGGTCAAGGATTTCGTCGCGCGGGTCCGTGAGCGAGCGATCGGACACGAGGTGCTGGGCAGCCTGTCGGCCGGCCAGCAGGTGGTCAAGATCGTCAACGACGAGCTCGTCGAGCTGCTGTCGGCGGGCGACCGGACCTTCCACCTGAGCGGCAACCCCGCGGTCGTGGCGATGGTCGGCCTCCAGGGATCGGGCAAGACGACATCCACCGCCAAGCTTGCCCGCCATGTGGTCAAGCTCGGCCGGCGACCGTTGCTCGTGGCGGCGGACCCGTATCGACCGGCGGCTGCGGACCAGCTCGAGATCCTCGGCAAGCAGCTGAACATCCCGGTCTATCGCGCGCCGGTGGGAACCTCGGTTGTCGACATCGCCCGTGGCGGCGTTGACGCCGCGAAGCGCCAGGTGCGGGACGTCGTCATCCTGGACACGGCCGGCCGCCTATCGATTGACGACGAGCTCATGGCCGAGATTGCCGCCGTCAACGCCGCCGTCAAACCAGTCGAGACCCTGCTCGTGGTCGACGCCATGACCGGCCAGGAGGCCGTCTCCGTGGCGGGGGCGTTCGCTGCGGCCGTGCCAGTGACCGGTCTGATCCTGACCAAGATCGATGGCGACGCAAGAGGCGGCGCGGCGCTCTCGATCTCGGCCGTGACCGGCGTCCCGGTCAAGTTCCTAGGGACCGGCGAGAAGACCGATGCGCTGGAGCTTTTTCACCCAGACCGTCTTGCCGGCCGGATCCTCGGGATGGGCGACATCCTCACGCTCGTCGAGCGGGCGCAGGAGGTCGTGGACCAGAACCAGGCCGCCAAGCTCGAGGAAAAGCTGCGCAAGGCATCGTTCACGCTGGACGACATGCTCGAATCGATGCAGCAGATGCAGAAGATGGGCCCGCTCGGGCAGGTCATGTCGATGATCCCCGGGATGGGCAACCTTGCCGGGGAGGCCCAGGCCGCGGTCGATCGCGGCGACCTCAAGCGGACCGAAGCGATCATCCGGGCCATGACGACGACCGAACGGCGCGATCCGGCCATTCTCAACGCGTCGCGACGCCGGCGGATCGCCGCCGGATCCGGCACCAACCTGCCCGACGTGAACCGTCTGGTGAAGCAATTCGGCGAGATGCAAAAGCTGATGAAGCAGCTCTCCGGCGGTGGCAAACGGGCCGCCCTCGGCGCGCTGACGGGCCGGCGCTGAACCGGTAGAGGGGAGCAACCAACATGACCGACGATCTCGACAGAACCACGATCACGCCGCCGCATGGGGCCGACACCACCGCCGGCAGCTTCACGGAAGCCAACGTCCTCGCGTCCCAGGTGCCAACCACACAGGTCGATCCAAGCGCCGGACGTCAGCGCTGGATGATCGCGGCCGGCATCATCGGCGTGCTTGTCGTCGTATCCGCGCTGGCGTTCAGCCTGTTCAGCGGCCGCGCCGCGGATGCCACCGTCCTCGGGTATGTCCCGAGCGACTCGATCATGTACGGCGAATTCCGGATGGACCTGCCGGGCGATCAACGTCAGGCGGTCGGCGAATTTCTCTCCAAGTTCCCGGGCTTCGCGGACCAGTCGACGATCGAGACCAAGATCGACGAAGTCCTCGACCGGCTCGTCGGCGAGGCAACCGCCGGAAATGAGACGTTCAGCGCGGACATCAAGCCGTGGTTCGCCGGGCAGCTCGCTTTCAGCGTCGGCGCACTGCCCGACCCAGGCTCCGTCGACTCAGCTGATCCAAACCTCGAGGAAGCCAGGTTCCTCGGTCTTGTCTCGGTAAAGGACGAAGCGGCCGCCCGGGCCTGGTTCGAGTCGGCCATCGCCGATGGCGAGAGCGGCTCGGAACGATCGACCGAGAGCTACGGCGACGCGACGATCCACCATTTCGCCGGAGCCAATGAGCCGCCCGGCGCCTACGCGGTGCTCGGTGGCAAGGTCGCGGTCATCGGCGACCCGGTCTCCGTCAAGGCGGCCGTCGACACGAAGGGCACGGGAACGTTCGCGACGACGCCCGTGTTCAAGGCAGCCCTCGATGCCACCGCCGGTGACCACATCGGGTTCGTGTATCTCGCCCTGCGACCACTCATGGAGTGGTCCAGCAAGCTGAGTGGCGAAGGCATGCCCGGTCTGGGCAGCGACGTCCTGACAGGTCTCGTCCCCGATTGGATGGCCTTCGCGCTCCGGGTCGAGGGCGACGCGCTTCGCATGGAGTCGCTCGCACCAACGCCGGAGGGCGAAGCGGCCGCCTCCCGCACTTCGGCGGTCGCCGAGCACGTGCCGAGCAGCGCCATCGCGCTCTCGGTGAGCCACGACTATGGCGCGGGCATCCTCGAGACCATCGATACGTACCGGGCGGAGCCGAGCCTCAAGGAGTTCGTCGACGGTTTCGATCAGGCGATCGGAGTCCTCGGCGGGACCGACGCGGCGATCGGCTGGATCGGCGACCTGGGGATGGCCGTGACCCGGACGGGGAACGGCGTGGAGGGTGGTCTCGTGATCACACCGACGGACAGTGCTGCCGCCCAGCGTCTGTTCACCAGCCTGCGAACGCTCGTCTCGCTGGGCGGCACCGGGATGGGTGTCACCGTGCGCGACGAGGCGTACGCGGGCACAACCATCACGATCGTCGACCTCGGGGAGCTGTCCGACCTTGCCGGGCTGGCTGGCATGGCCGGCGTCTCACCCGAAATGTTGGGAACGGGCGTGCCAGCTGGCCGTGTCGAGCTTGCCTATGCCGTGACGGATCAGGTTGTCGTTCTGGGTTCAGGGCCTGGGTTCGTGAGGAGCGTCCTCGATACCACGCCGGACACTTCGCTCGCCAGGACTGACCGCTACGAGGCGCTCATCTCGCGGGTGGGGCAGGGGACGGGCAGCGGCTTCGTCGACGTCACCGCCGTCCGGGAGCTCATCGAAGGCGCCATGTCCAACGCCGATCCGGCGGAGCGCGCCGAGTACGAGACGGACATCAGGCCGTTCCTCGTCCCCATCGACGCGTTGATCGGTTCGAGCGCCGTCGCGGGCGACGTGAGTCGCTCGACCGTCATCGTCACCGTCAAGTAGGGCCGCCAGGCCGCCAGAGGAGGAAGCACCAGCCCATGGCAGTTCGTATCAGGCTGACGCGCGTCGGCGCGACCAAGCAGCCCACCTACCGCGTCGTCGTGGCCGACGGGCGAAGCGCCCGCGACGGTCGCTCGATCGAGACCCTCGGTCACTACAACCCGCGCACGGATCCAGTCGAGTTCGAGGTCGACGCCGACAAGGCCAAGGCTTGGCTGGACAAGGGCGCGCAACCGTCCGACACCGTGCTCCGGCTCTTCCGCCAGGCGGGCATCGTGCCCGCAGCAAAGTAGGAGCGGGCGATGGCAGCCAAGGACCTCGTCGAATACGTCGCCAAGGCGCTCGTCGATGACCCGTCCGCCGTCACCGTGGAGGTGGTCGAGGAGGACGGCGCAACCGTCATCGAGCTGCACGTCGCGGAAGACGACATGGGCAAGGTGATCGGCCGGAACGGCAGCGTCGCCAAGGCCCTTCGAACGCTCCTCAAGGTGACCGCCGCCCGGGACGGCGAGCCGGTCCAGCTCGAGATCCTCTGAGCGACGAACGGCTCGTGGTCGCCCTCGTGCGGGGCGTCCATGGGCTGCGCGGCGCCGTCCGGGTGGAGGTCCTGACCGATCGACCGGCGGACCGGTTCGTCGCGGGCGCCGTCTTGTATCGCGAGGGCACCAACGACGGTCTGACAATCGCCGGGGCGGAGGAGATCGTTGACGGTCCCGGCTGGCGGATCCGCTTCCGCGAGGCCACGACCCGTGACGCCGCGGACACGCTGCGCGGTGCCTATCTGGAAGCCGCGGTCCGCCCGGACGATGACCTGACCCGCGGTTCGTACTACTGGCACGAGGTGATCGGGACCGCCGTCCGCGGCGTCGATGGGGCTGAGCTCGGCACGGTGCAGGACATCTACCGGGTGGGGGAGACAGAGGTGTTCGTGGTGAGCGGCGGTCCGCTCGGCAGCTTTGACCTGCCGGCCGTCCGCGCATTCATCCGGATCTTCGCGCCACGACGCGGCGAGATCGTCGTGGACGCCGAGGCACTGGATCTCCGGCCGCCGCGTGCGCGTGGCGCACAAGGCGACCGGCCGAAGGCGCCCCGCCGCCGCAGCCGGCGCGGGGCAGCCGAGCGTCGTGAGCCGTGACGCTCGAGATCGACCTCCTGACCCTGTTCCCGGCGATGGTCGAGGCGCCGCTCCGTCAGAGCATCCCCGGACGAATCCAGGAGGCGGGCCTGGCTGCCATCCGTATTCGAGACCTGCGCGACTGGGGCCTCGGGAAGCACCGCTCAGTCGACGACGCTCCGTACGGCGGTGGGGCCGGCATGATCCTGCGGCCCGAACCCGTGGCCGCGGCGCTCGACGACCTGCGGCGCCCTGACTCCACCGTCATCCTGCTCGACCCGGTGGGCGAGGTCTTCACGCAGGCGTGGGCGGCGGAGCTGTCGTCCCGGTCGCATCTCGTGTTCGTCTGTCCGCGGTACGAAGGCGTCGACGAGCGCATCCGATCGCTCGTCGATCTCGAGCTCTCGATCGGGGACTACGTGTTGACGGGCGGCGAACTTCCCGCACTTGTCGTGATCGATGCCGTCATCCGGCTGCTACCGGGCGCGATCGAGGCGTCGTCCACTGCCGAGGAGTCGTTCTCTGCGGGCCTGCTCGAGTATCCGCAATACACGCGGCCGCCGACGTTCCGTGGCATGGATGTTCCCCCCGTCCTGGCGTCTGGCGATCATGGGGCCGTGTCACGCTGGCGCCGCGAGCAGGCACTGGAGCGCACCCTGCTTCGCCGGCCGGATCTGCTTCGTGAGACGCCGACATCCTCGACACCGATCGCACAACCTGAGCGACTCGTCCGTCCGGAGCGCCGGAAGCCTCCGTCGACCTGATCGAGCCTGAGCTCGTGCTATACTCCGCGGCCGGCGCCCAGGCGCGCTCCCCCAACCGTCCATCCCGCAGCTGATGGCTGCCCAGCCGAGTCAGGAATAGCCCCGCGTGAACGTGCTCGACGAGATCGTCCAGGATCAGCTTCGCACCGATCTGCCGGAGCTCGCGACCGGTGACACCGTGAAGGTGTCGGCAAAGGTCATCGAAGGCACCCGTGAGCGGATCCAGGTCTTCGAGGGCACCGTGATGCGCCTCCGCGGTGGCGGCATCACCCGATCGATCACCGTGCGACGGATCGCATCGGGCGTTGGGGTCGAGCGGACGTTCAAGATCAACAGCCCACGGATCGAGAAGATCGAGGTCGTCCGCCACGGCGTCGCCCGGCGCGCGCAGCTGTACTTCCTGCGCGATCGCGTCGGCAAGGCCGCCACGCTGCGGGAGCGCCGAACGCGGAGCTGACGGCGCCTCCGTCACTCTCGAATACCCGCCCCGCGGGTGCCAACGACGTTGATCGGTTGGTTCCCTCTCACATACCCGCCGGCTGACTCGGTGTGAAGTGCGGTCGCCGAATCGCGTCCGCGTGACACCCCGTCCGGGCAGGGCCACGCTCGACGAGCCGGGCCGCGACCCACGAATCCCGCCCGGGAACCGTCCACTTCTTGTCGTGGAGTCTGCCCACGGGTAATCGCGAAGTCCGGTGTCAGCTCGCACGGGATCCGGTGTCAGGACACGCGGGACTCGATCGCTCGTCTGATCCGCTCCCGGGCCCTGGCCGCGGGACAGCCTTCATTCCGGACGGGTACCCTGAACGCCGATGGCGCCGATGGTCCCCACGCTGAAGTACGAGCGCCGCCTGTGGCGAGAGGGCCTGACCCGGGTTGTCGGCGTGGACGAGGTCGGCGTGGCGCCAACCTGTGGGGCGGTGCTGGCGGCTGCGGTGATCATGCGGCCGAACTGCCACCGGATCCCGGGTGTTCGCGATTCAAAGACGCTGTCGGCGGCACAGCGCGAACGTCTCGCGCCGCGGATCCGGGCCAGGGCCGTCGCGATCGGCATCGGTGCGGCGTCCGTCCGCGAGATCGACAAGCTCAACATCTATCACGCCACGCACCTGGCGATGCGGCGGGCAATTGCCAGGGTTGGTGGTCACGAACATGTCCTTGTCGATGGCAACCGGATCAGCGGGTTCGAGGCGCTCGTCGGTCCCTATTCGAACGTGGTCGATGGCGACGCGAAGGTCTACTCGATCGCCTGCGCATCCGTCATCGCCAAGGTCGTTCGCGACCGGATGATGACCCGGCTGGCCGCGCGGTACCCGGGCTACGGCTGGGAGCACAACCAGGGTTACGCAACGCTGGAGCACCGTCGCGCGATCCGCCGTCTGGGCCTCACGCCGTTCCATCGGCGCTCGTTCCTCGCGCTCCAGCGCACACTCGCCGGCGACCAGCTGTCGCTCGACCTGGTCGGCGAACGTCTGGACTCGGGTCGCCCCGAGGATGAGATGGCCACGCTGGAGCTCCCCGAGGCGGGCGTGGACGCAGCGCTCCTTGCCGATTCTTCGGTCGTCGACGTGGCGCTCGCCGAGGCCGGCGCCCGATAAGCCGCGGTCGATCCAGGGGGGCTACTGTCGCTGGATGCGCACGGATGCCCAGCAGTTGGGGGATGCCGCCGAGCAGCTCGTTGCCGATCGCCTCGTGGCTGCCGGCTGGTCCATCCTGGGTCGCAACGTCCACATCGGCCGGCACGAGCTGGACCTGATCGCGATCGACCCGGGGCCCCCGAGAGCTCTGGTGGCGGTGGAGGTGCGCTGGCGTGCGGATCGGGCCTTTGGCCTCCCCGAGGAGACCGTTGGCGCGCACAAGCGCACCCGTGTCCGAGCCGCAGCCTACGGGCTCCTCGATCGCGGCGTGTTGCCCGACGGTTCGTCCTTGCCGCACCTTCCGCTGCGGCTCGACCTGATCGTCGTCGAGCCGGGCGAGCGGATCCGGCATCACCGCCACGCGATGTAGGCATGGTCCCGCGACATCGCGGGTCGGCCGCGTTAGCGGACCGAAAGGTGCCCGGTGCGTACCATCACGGTCATGCGGGTGAGTGCCGGCATCGTCCTGTTTCGACGGCAGGGGTCGCGCCTCGAGGTGCTGCTCGCGCACCCGGGCGGCCCGTTCTTCGAGAAGCGCGACAAGGGCCATTGGTCCATTCCCAAGGGCGAGCCCGAAGAGGACGAACCCCTGGCCGACGCCGCGCGCCGGGAGCTCCTGGAAGAGACGGGCGTGACACTGCCCGGCGGTACATGGCTGGGCCTCGGGTCGATCGTCCAGAAAGGTGGCAAGGTCGTCCACGCCTGGGGTGTGGAAGGCGACCTGGATCCCGCCGTTGCCCGATCGGAGACCTTCGAGCAGGAATGGCCGCCAAAGTCCGGACGGACGCAGACGTTCCCTGAGATCGACCGGGTCGGGTGGTTCGACCTCGCCGAGGCGCGGCGGCGGATCAAGGAGGCCCAGATCCCGCTCCTGGACCGGCTGGAAGCTACGCTGCGGATGAGCTGATCTCCGCGCTCGACAACGCGACAAGGCCGTCGCGCCCCGGCGTTCCGGGCCTCAACGGCGTTCCGGCCCTCAACGGCCATCGCCTGTGCTCGTGCTACACTCCCGCCCGGTCCGGATCGTCCGACCGCCTACCAACCGCCCGCGCCAACCGGCGCGGAGCTCACACGCGAACCGTTCCGACCGGGACGGTGCCGGTACCCCGCCCAGGGTCCGGCCCCCGGCGACGAGGACCGCGGAGGAATGAACCGAACAGGAGGTCGCTCGCCATGCCGTCCGTCTCGATGCGGCAACTGCTGGAAGCCGGAGTCCACTTCGGCCATCAGACCCGACGCTGGAACCCCAAGATGCGCCCGTTCATCTTTGCCGAGCGCAACGGGATCCACATCATCGATCTCGCCCAAACCGTGCAGCGGCTCGACGTCGCCCTCGAGTTCGTCCGTGAGACTGTGGCCCGGGGCGATCAGGTCCTCTTCGTTGGGACCAAGAAGCAAGCCCAGGAGCCGGTCGCCCAGGAGGCGACCCGCGCCAACCAGCCGTACGTCAACAAGCGTTGGCTCGGCGGCATGCTGACCAACTTCACCACGATCAAGAAGCGGATCGGCCTGCTCGAGCAGCTCGAGGCGCGCCAACAGAACGGCGACTTCGAGCGGATGACCAAGAAGGAAGCCGCCAAGCTGACCGAGGAGATGGTCAAGCTCCAGGGCACGCTGGGCGGGATGCGCAAGATGAAGCGGTTGCCCGGGGCGATCTTCATCGTCGACCCGCACCGCGAGCGGATCGGCGTCACCGAGGCCAACAAGCTCGAGATCCCGGTCGTCGGCACGGGCGACACCAACGTCGACCCCGACGAGCTCGACTTCATCATTCCGGCCAACGACGACGCCATCCGCGCGATCCGCCTCCTGTGCACGCTCGTCGCCGACGCGGCGATCGAAGGCGCCCAGCAGCGGTCCGCGCGCAGCTCCGCGGAGCCCGAGCAGGTCGAGGCGATGGCCATGCCCGAGACCGAAGAAGAAGAGCCGGGCGCGACCGACGAGCTGGTGGCCGCCCTCGCCGGTGGAGCCGCACTTTCGTTCGAGCCGGACGTCGACGAGGATGACCTGCTCCCGGGCGATCGCGTCGCTCGGGCCGAGGCCGCCGTCGCCGAGGCGTCCGCTGAGGCGAGCCCGGAGGAGATCGCCGCCGAGCTTGCCCGCGAGGCTGCAGAGAAGGCCGAAGAGACGAGCTCGGTCGGCTGACCGAGCTCGTCGCCGGCCCTATCATCACGGACCGTCGCGACGCCCAGACACCAACGCACCGCCTCATTGGGGCACGAAAAAACACAGGAGAAGACGAACGCATGGCGGATATCTCGGCAGGACTTGTCAAAGAGCTTCGCGAGCGGACCGGCGCCGGTTTCATGGATTGCAAGCGGGCCTTGGTCGAGGCTGACGGGGACCTGGACAGGGCCGCCGCGCTCTTGCGCGACCAAGGTCTCGCCGCCGCTGCGAAGAAGGCGAACCGCGAAGCCTTGGAAGGCCTGGTGTCGAGCTACATCCACACGGGCGGCCGGGTGGGCGTCCTGATCGAGGTCAACTGCGAGACGGACTTCGTCGCCCGAACAGACGAGTTCCAGCGGCTCGTACGCGATCTGGCCATCCAGGTCGCGGGGCTTGCGCCCCTGTACGTGGACGAGGAGCACATCCCGGCCGCCGATCTGGAGGCCAGGAAGTCCGAGCTGCTGGCCGATGAAGCTACCCGGAAGAAGCCGGAGAACATCCGCGGCCAGATCGTGGAGGGCCAGCTCAGGAAGTGGTTCGCCCAGGTGTGCCTCTACGACCAGCCCTTCAGGGATGAGGAGCGGACGGTTCGCGACCTGATCAATGAGCGCATCGCCACGATCGGCGAGAACATCCGGGTTCGCCGGTTCACCCGCTACGCGCTCGCGGAGGAGCTGTGACCGAGTCCACGACCAGTGCGCCCCAGGCAACCGCCTTGCCGCCGAAGACCCTGCGCTACCGGCGGATCCTGCTCAAGTTGTCGGGTGAGGCCCTCCTGGGCGATCGCCAGTACGGGGTGGATCCAGCCGTCTGCGCTTTCATCGCCAAGCAGGTCGCGGAGATCCATGGGCTCGGCGTACAGGTCGGGATCGTCGTTGGCGGTGGCAACATCTTCCGCGGGCTCGCCGCCTCGGCACGGGGGATGGACCGGGCGACCGGGGACTACATCGGGATGCTCGCAACGGTGATGAATGGGCTGGCGCTCCAGGACGCCCTGGAACGGGCGAACGTCCCGACCCGGGTCATGACCGCAATCGCCATGAACGAGGTCGCCGAGCCGTACATCCGGCGGCGGGCGATCCGGCATCTCGAGAAGGGCCGCGTCACACTCTTCGTGGCCGGGACCGGCAATCCGTACTTCACGACGGATACGGCTGCAGCCCTGCGTGCGGTTGAGATCAATGCTCAGGTCCTGCTCAAGGCGACCAAGGTCGACGGCGTCTACGACCGAGACCCCATGGCGCACCCGGATGCGCGGCGGTACGCTCAACTCGAATACGCGGACCTGCTGCGCGACCAGCTGCGGGTCCTCGACGCGACCGCGGTGAGCCTGTGCATGGAGAACGATCTCCCCATCGTGGTGTTCGACCTCAACCAGCCCGATAACATCACGCGAGTGGCCGCCGGCGAGCCGGTCGGCACCCTCATCTCGGGCTCCCGCAGCGCGGCCGGAGGTGCGCGATCATGAGCATCGAAGTCCTCAGCGACGCCGATCACAAGATGGCCCGTGCCGTCGAGGCCATGGAGCGCGACTTCCAGGGCCTGCGGACGGGGCGAGCATCGACGGCCCTCGTCGAACGGATCCACGTCGAGTACTACGGCACCTCGACACCGCTCAACCAGCTGGCCGGCATCAGCGTCCCCGAGCCGCACCAGATCGTGATCCAGCCGTGGGACCGGGGCGTGCTCGGGGCCATCGAGAAGGCCATCCAGAAGAGCGACATCGGGCTGATGCCCAACGTGGACGGGACGGTCGTGCGGCTCAACATCCCGCCGCTCACCGAGGAACGTCGCAAGGACATCGTCAGAAGCGTCCACAAGCGGATGGAGGAAGCCAGGGTCGAGATCCGCAATCTCCGCCGCGAGGCGGCCGATCACCTCAAACGCGAGGAGAAGGACGGCAACGTCGGCACCGACGAAGCGCATCGGGAGCTCGACGCGCTGCAACGCACCACGGATCGCCACGTCGCCGAGGTCGATCGCCTCGGCTTGGTCAAGGAACAGGAGGTCCTCGAGGTCTAGTGGCGCGCGCACCCCTGGCCAGGCCCACCGATGCGCCGCCCAAGGCGCATGTGCCGGTCCACGAGGCCATCGAGGGGCTTCCAGCGCTGGCCGGCCAGGCGCCGCTGCTGACCCTTGACGATCTCCCGCGCCACGTGGCGATCATCATGGACGGCAATCGGCGCTGGGCTCGGCAGCGCAACCTGTCCGAGCTCGACGGGCACGCGGCAGGCGTCGAGGCGATCCGCGAGCTGCTGCGTCACGCTGTCCGGCGCGGCGTCCCGGTCATGACGCTGTATGCCTTCAGCCGGGAGAATTGGGCCCGATCCGACGACGAGGTCACCGGGCTCTTCGAGCTGCTCGAAGCCGCGATCCGGAGCGAGACCGCCGAGCTGCGGGCGCAGGGTGTACGGATCCGGTTGCTCGGGCGGCTCGACGAGCTCCCCGATGCCACGCGAGCCTCGATCGGCGAGGCGCTGGACGCGACGGCGGGCGGAGACCGATTGCTCCTTAACATCGCCTTCAACTACGCCGGGCGGACCGAGCTCGTCGACGCGTTCCGCCGGTTGGCTTCCAGCGGCACGCCACCCGAGGCGATCGACGAGGAAGCCATCAGCGCATCCCTCTACACCGCGGGCTTGCCCGATCCTGATCTCGTGATCCGGACCGGCGGCGAGCAGCGGCTGTCCAACTTCCTGATCTGGCAATCCGCGTACGCAGAGTTCTATACATGCGAGTCGCTCTGGCCCGATTTCGGGCCCGACGCCTTTGACGCCGCCCTGCTCGAGTTCGCTCGCCGACAGCGCCGATTCGGTCGCTGAGCGGTTCGGACCAGCCCATGCGACAACGCGCGATCGGCGCGGCGGTGCTCGTGCCCGTCCTGCTCGTCGTGCTGGCCACCGGCGGCCCGGTCCTGGTTGTCGCGGTGACGCTGGCCACCATCCTCGCGGCTGTCGAGGTCTTCCGGCTGTTGGGGGCGTCGGGGTATCCGCCGCTGCCCGCCCTCGGTACCGCGCTCGCGCTCGCGATCGTTCTCGATGCGGCATTCCCGGAGGTGCTCGAGGGTAGCGGCCTGCTCCTCGGGTCCATTGGGTTCGTCGTCGTGGCGGTGGCGTCATTTACGCGTCATGACCCACACGACGGACTGGCGACCTGGATCTCGACGATGTTCGGCGCCCTGTACGTCTCGCTGCTGTCATTCGTCCTTCGGCTGGGTCATGTCGCCCCCGCGATCCCCGATACCGCGCCCGCGGTCTGGCTCGGTGCCGAGCGTGGGTGGATACTGCTGCTGATCCTCGCGGTCTGGTCCTACGACACCGGTGCCTACCTTGTCGGCAAGAACTTGGGGCGGACGCGCTTCCTGACCCACATCTCGCCCTCGAAGACGATCGAAGGCCTCATCGGCGGCGTAGCGGTTACGACCGTCGTCGTGGGGCTCGTGCTCTGGGCGCTTGGGCAGCAGCCGGTCCACGCCCTCGCGCTCGGACCCCTCGCGGCGCTCGCGGCCCAGGTCGGCGATCTTGCCGAGTCGATGCTCAAGCGGGCGGCCGGGGTGAGCGATTCGGGAACGCTGATCCCGGGACACGGGGGCATGCTCGACCGCGTGGATTCGTTCCTGTTTGCGGCGCCCGTCGTGACGCTGTATGTCGTCGCCGTGATCGGCTGACGTGCGCGATTACCGCGATGGCCCGCGCCGCGTCGCGCTGCTCGGGTCGACCGGGTCCATCGGGCGGCAGGCCGTGGACGTGCTCGTCTCGCATGCCGACCTGTTCCGGGTCACCGCCCTGGCGACAGGTTCGAACGCGCGCCTCCTCGCCGAACAGGCAGCGTTGCTGCGGCCCGCGGCGGTCGCCGTCGGCGACGAGACAGCATCGGCCGAGCTCGAACTTCCGGCTGGGACGGTGCGGGTAGCGGGCATCGATGCGCTCGAGACGCTCGCCACGCGGGACGACGTGGACCTGGTCGTCGTGGCCACCGGCGGGCTGGTCAGCCTCCGCCCCGTCATCGCTGCCCTGGCGGCAGGCAAGGTGGTGGCGACAGCCAACAAGGAGACGCTCGTCGCTGGCGGACACCTTGTCATGCCCCTCGCGCGTTCGCTCGCGGCCGTGCGAGGGGCGGACGACCCGCGTGACCCGTACGCCAGCCCGCTGGCGTGGCTCCGCCCGATCGATTCCGAGCACTCGGCGATCTGGCAGTGTCTCGTCGGGGAGAAGATGGCCTCGGTCGAGGCCCTGATCCTGACCGCATCGGGCGGTCCGTTCCTCGATGAACCTGTGGATCTCGCGGAGGTCACCCCCCAACAGGCGCTGCGCCACCCAACCTGGACGATGGGTGTCAAGATCACGGTCGACTCGGCGACCCTTGCAAACAAGGGCCTGGAGGTGATCGAGGCGCACTGGCTGTACGATGTCGACTACGACGCGATCGAGGTGATGATCCATCCGCAGAGCGTCGTCCACTCCGCCGTCCGCTTCATCGACGGCTCCCTCAAGGCCCAGCTGGGCACCCCGGACATGCGACTCCCGATCCAGTACGCGTTGACCTACCCAGAACGTCGTCCGTCGCCCGCCACCGCGCCCGATCTGATCGGGACCGGGCGGTTCGAGTTCCGCGCGCCCGACGAGACGCGCTTTCCCGCGTTGCGCATCGCGCGGGAGGCAGGGCGCATGGGTCCGCGGGCGTCGGCCGCGCTGATCGTTGCCGACGAGGTCGCAGTGGCACGGTTCCTGGGCAGGAGCCTCGACTTCTTGGGCATTCCGCGTCTGCTCGAGGATGCCGTGGCGCGCTTTGGCGCGGGCTCCGACGCCCCCGGCGTGGACGAGCTCGTGGAGCTCGATCGAGAGATCCGCGCTGTCTATTCGAGCGGACCGCTGCCGGGTACGGCATGACTGCGCTGATCCAGTCGGCGATCACGATCGTCCTGTTCGTCCTGATCCTGGGCGCGCTCGTGGTGATCCACGAGCTCGGCCACTTCGTGACTGCGAGGCTGGCAAGGGTTCGTGTGCTCGAGTTCGGTATCGGGTTCCCGCCCCGGGCCAAGGTCCTGCGCGCGAAGGGCGAGACGCTCTACACGCTCAACTGGCTGCCGATCGGTGGGTTCGTCAAGCTCGAGGGCGAGGACGGCAATGGCACGGACGACCCGCGATCGTTCGCCTCGCAGGGTCTCCTCACCAAGCTCGTGATCCTCGTCGCGGGGGTCGTGATGAACGTGGTCCTGGCCTTCGCGATCTTCACGAGCATCGCGTGGCTGGCAACCCCGTATGTCGGTGTTCGGTTCCACGAGGTGCAGGCCGGATCACCGGCCGAGGTTGCCGGGCTTGTCGGCGGGGACGCGATCGTCGCCGTGGACGGGGCGCGCTACGAGTTCTACGGCAACGAGAACGTGCTCGACGGATTGCGCGGCCGGGCAGGGGACCGGGTCGTCCTGACAATCGATCGCGCCGACGGATCGCGCGCCGACGTCCCCGTCACCCTCCGGCCACCCGAGCAGATCAACGAACGACAAGGCGCGCTCGGGATCGTCTCGTCCGAGGCGGCCCCATTCGAGGCCTATTTCTCCGGTGAGTACACGGGGCGCGACCTGCCAGCGGCCGTCGCGATCGGCGTTGGCGAGACCGGGCGCGCCCTCGGGCTCATCCTCAATGGCCTCGGGGCGCTCGTTGGCTCGTTCGCCGCCGATCCGACCGCCGCGCCGCCCGTCGCGGGACCGGTCGGCATCGCCACCCAGATCGGCGACATCTTCTGGAACGCGGGCCCGATCCTGACGCTCTACGTCGCGGGCATCCTGTCGGCCAACCTCGCCCTCGTCAACATCCTGCCGTTCCCGCCGCTCGATGGCGGACGGATGCTTGTCATCACGCTCAAGCGCCTGTTCGGAGCCCGGATCAGCCTGCGGGCCGAGCGGCTGACCTACCTGGTCGGTTTCGTCTTCCTGTTCGTGTTCCTCATCTGGGTCACCGGCTTCGACATCATCCGCAGCCTCGGTGGCGCCGGGTCGTGAGCGGGCAGGAGGCCCTCCGTCCGCGGCGGCGTCCCACGGTCAGCGTCGATGTCGGGGGTGTCCTTGTCGGGAGCGCCCACCCGATCGTCGTCCAGTCGATGACCAACACGGACACCGCGGACGCGGACGCGACCGCGATCCAGGTCGCGCGGCTCGCCCACGCGGGCTCACAGCTTGTGCGCGTGACCGTCAACACGGAGGCGGCGGCGGCCGCGGTGCCCGAGATGGTCCGCAAGGTGCGTGGCCTGGGCGTGGACGTCCCGATCATCGGCGATTTCCACTACAACGGGCACAAGCTTCTCGTGGACTACCCGGAAACCGCCGCGGCTCTGGCGAAGTACCGGATCAATCCGGGAAATGTCGGCGCGAAGCGACACGACGAGCACTTCGCGACGATCGTCCGGATCGCGATCGCCAACGACGTGCCGGTGCGGATCGGCGTGAACTGGGGCTCGCTCGACGAGGCCATCCTGACCGAGCTGATGGATGCCAACGCCCGGTCCCCGGAGCCTCGCGACGCGCGGGACGTGATGATCGACGCGATGCTCGAGTCGGCGATGCGCTCGGCCGAGCTGGCCGAGGAGACCGGGCTCGGGCACGATCGGATCATCCTGTCGGCCAAGGTGTCGGGCGTGCGCGACCTCGTTGACGTCTACCGGCTGCTCGCCGCGCGGAGTGACTACCCGCTCCACCTCGGTCTGACCGAGGCAGGCATGGGCGACAAGGGGATCGTTGCCTCCACGGCGGGTCTCGCGATCCTGCTCAACGAGGGGATCGGCGACACCATCCGCGTGTCGCTGACACCAGATCCTGGCGCACCGCGCGAACGCGAGGTCGAGGTCGCCCAGCAGGTGCTCCAGTCGATGGGTCTGCGCTCGTTCCTGCCACAGGTCAGCGCCTGCCCCGGCTGTGGCCGCACGACGTCCACGTTCTTCCAGGAGATGGCCCAACAGATCCAGGCGTATCTCAAGGAGCGCATGCCCGAGTGGCGCGAAGCACATCCGGGCGCTGAGGAGCTGCGCGTTGCGGTCATGGGCTGCGTGGTAAACGGCCCGGGTGAGTCGAAACACGCGGACATCGGGATCAGCCTGCCCGGCACGTTCGAGGAGCCGGTCGCCCCGGTGTTCATCGACGGCCGCCTCGATCGGACCCTGCGCGGCGACGGCCTCGTCGCCGAGTTCATTGAGCTGCTGGAGGACTACGTCGCGCGCAAGTACCCCGCTGCCAGTGCCGCTAGCGAAGCAGCTGCACCAGTAACGTGATGCCGCAACCAGCAGGGCCACCACGCCGAGCGCGATGATCGTGTTCCGCTTGCACGCTCGCCCCTGAGGTCGGCGGGTTGTCCGATGGGTGCGTTGACAGCCAGAAAACAGCCCAACGGTCACCAGAGCGACAAATTTCAGGATTGGGACGACCCGCGTGAATGGAGGTCGCCCGGCGCGACGTCCGGGCGGGCCAGCCAGCGTCACCCGTTGAGCGTCCACGCGTCCGGGTGTATACTTCGCCCAACTGAACGGCCGCTCCGCTACGTGGGTGACCCCCACGTTTCTTTTTTGAGCGGCCCTAAATACGAACTGCACTCACGGAACGGAGGCCATCGTGAGTCGTGACTTCGTCGGTGCCCTCCTGCAACTCAACGCTGAAAAGCAGATCTCGCGCGAGCAGCTGATCGGGGCGGTCGAGGACGGCATCCAGTCGGCGTATCGGCGCGTGGCCGGTGATGAGGACATCCATGTCCGGATCGATGCCGAGACCGGCAAGATCCGCGTCTTTCGCGCACGCCGCGTCGTCGGCGAGATCGAGGACGAATTCACGGAGATGACCGTCGACCAGGCCAAGGCCATCGACCCGGGGGCGGGCGTCGGCGACCTTGTCGAGACCGAGCAGCTCGACGGCGACGTGTTCGGTCGGATCGGCGCACAGACGGCAAAGCAGATCGTCCTCCAGCGCATTCGCGAGGTCGAACGCGACCAGGTCTTTGACCAGTTCGCAAGCCGCGAGGGCGAGCTGATGAACGGCACCGTCAATCGGGTGGAGCCGCGAGCCATCATCCTCGACGTCGGCAAGAACGTCGAAGCGATCCTCGCCACGACCGAACAGTCCGCCCTCGAGCACTATCGCATCGGGCAGAACGTCAAGGCGTTCGTGCTCGAGGTCCGGCGCTCGACCAGGGGACCGCAGATCTTCGTCAGCCGCACCCACAAGGGTTTTCTCAAGCGCCTGTTCGAGCTCGAGGTCCCCGAGATCCATAGCGGCACGGTCGAGATCAAGGCGATCGCGCGTGAAGCCGGCAGCCGCTCCAAGATCGCGGTTGCGTCGCGGCAGGACGGACTCGACCCTGTCGGCGCGACCGTCGGACAGCGTGGGGCGCGGGTCCAGGCGGTGGTGGCCGAGCTGTCGGGGGAGAAGATCGACGTCATCCCCTGGAGCGACGATCCCGCGGTCTTTGTGGCCAATGCGTTGAGCCCAGCGCAGGTCATCTCGGTCGACATCGACGAGGAGCACCGGATCGCCAGCGTGACCGTCCCCGAGCGGATGTTGTCGCTTGCCATCGGTCGCGAGGGCCAGAACGCCCGGCTGGCCGCTCGCCTGACCGGCTGGCGGATCGACATCCGAAGTGACGTCTCCGTGGCCGAGGCCAGGGCCGCCGCCGATGCCGAATCCACTGCTGTTGCCCCAGCGCCCGATGCGGCGCTCGTACCGGCATCGACCGCGCCCGCCGACCTCGCGACGGTCGCCGAAACGCCTGCCGGCGCGCTCGGGAACGCCATCGAGGAGGCCAAGCCCAAACGCACCAGGAAGAACCCGGCCGCTGTCGACGTCGAGAGACCCGACGCGATCGATGCAGCCGCCGAAGCCGTGCCCGTCGAGACGGCGAAGCCGAAACGCGCCGCCAGCAAGAGATCGAAGACCGCCTCGGAGGCGAAGCCGCCAGCCGAGGCGGCCGAACCGGCCAAGGCAAAGCGCACCCGCAAGGTCGCGACCAAGGCAGCCGCCGAGGAGGTGGCGTCGTAGCCCGGGCGGTCCGGCCCGTCGCCCCGCGGCGCGTCCCCAGCCGCTCGTGCGTCGCCTGCCGAACGGTTCGTCCGAAACGAGAGCTCGTCCGCGTCGTTCGCGACCCCGCGGGCGCGGTTGCGATCGACTTGAGCGGTCGTGCCGCCGGTCGCGGCGCCTACGTGTGCCGGACCGCAGAATGTGTCGACATCGCCATCAAGAAGGGCGGTCTCGGCCGAGCGCTGAAGACCTCGCTGCCGGAGGGCCTGCGCGAGACGCTCGTCGCCGGGATCGCGGAACCATTGATCACAACGACCGAAGGAGGAGCCCGTGGCCAGGAGTAGGAGCGGCACGCGCGGCCGGCGCGGGCCCCGCAAGCCACCGCGTCGAGACGGCGCGTTTGCCAGCGGCAGCGTCCAGGTAGCCGACCCGCGCGAGCGCGGCGCGATCGAGCTGCCCGGCACCATCACCGTCAAGGAGCTGGCCGAGCTCCTGGGCGTGAACCCCGCGGACATCATCCGAGAGCTCATCAAGAGCGGGATCTTCGCGACGATCAACCAGCTCGTCGATCGCGACACGGCGTCCCTTGTCGCCGGCGAGCTCGGCTATGAGGTCGCGGAGGCGGACGTGGCGTCCGCGAACGGCACGGACGGTGAAGCCGAGAGTCCCGTCGCCGAGGCGACGAAGGAGGTCCTGTTCGAGGAGGACGACGCGGCCGATCTCCAGCCGCGAGCCCCGATCGTGACCGTCATGGGCCACGTCGACCACGGCAAGACGAGCCTTCTCGACGCGATCCGGACGACGGAAGTCGCGGCCGCCGAGCGTGGTGGGATCACCCAGCACATCGGCGCGAGCGAGGTGACCAAGGACGGCAAGCGCGTCGTGTTCCTCGATACGCCGGGTCACGAGGCCTTCACGGCGATGCGTGCCCGCGGTGCGCGCGTCACGGACATCGCCGTCGTCGTTGTCGCGGCAGACGACGGCGTCATGCCCCAGACGCTCGAGGCGATCAGCCACGCAAAGGCGGCCAAGGTACCGATCGTGATCGCTCTCAACAAGATCGACAAGCCCGATGCCAACCCGGATCGCGTCAAGACCGAACTCACGGAAGCCGGCATCGTTGTCGAGGAATTCGGCGGTGAGGTGCCGCTCGTGCCGGTGTCCGCCAAGACCCGACTTGGTCTCGATGAGCTGCTCGAGATGATCCTGCTTGTCGCCGACCTCCAGGAGCTGAAGGCAAACCCGAAGCGGCCGGCTGTCGGCACCATCGTGGAGGCCGAGCTCGACAAGGGGCGGGGCCCGGTCGCGACTGCGCTCGTCCAGACGGGCACGCTCAAGGTGGGCGACATCATCGTCGTCGGCGAGACGTTCGGCCGCGTCCGGGCGCTCGAGAACGACAAGGGCAAGCGGGTCGCCAAGGCGGGCCCGTCGAGCGCGGTCGTCGTGCTCGGTCTCGCCGAGGTCCCTGCCGCCGGCGACATCCTGCGCGTCGTGGGCGACGACAAGGAAGCCCGCGCGATGGTCGAAGGCCGCAAGGCTGCCACGGCCGCCAAGGGCGGGGAGGGCAGTGGCCGCGCGACGCTCGAGGATCTCTACTCGCAGATCCAGGCCGGCCAGGCAAAGGAGCTGCGGGTCATCCTCAAGTCGGACGTGTCCGGCTCGCTCGGCGCGATCACCCACGCCCTCGAGCAGCTCGACCAGGAGGAGATCCGCCTCAACGTCCTCCATGAGGGCGCTGGCGACATCACCGACAACGACATCATGCTGGCGACGGCATCGAACGCGATCGTGGTCGGGTTCAACACGAAGATCACCGAGACCGCCCGTCGAGCCGCCGAGGCGGAAGGAGGGGACGTCCGCCTCTACGACATCATCTACAAGCTGACCGATGACATCGGGGCGGCCCTCAAGGGTCTGCTCGAGCCGGAGGTCGTGGAAGTCGTGGAAGGTCGCGCGGAGGTCCGCCAGATCTTCCGGGTCGGCAAGAGCACGGTCATCGCCGGTTCGTTCGTGACCGACGGTCGCATCGTCCGCGGGAATGCCCGTGTCTGGCGCGGCGGAAAGGTCGTCGCCACGGACCGCATCGAATCACTCCGACGGTTTCGTGATGACGTTCGCGAGGTCGCGACGAACTACGAGTGCGGCATTGGATTGGCCAACTTCCATGACCTGGAGGAGGGCGACGTCATCGAGTGCTTCACGTCGCAGACCGTCAGCAGGGTAGCGGCCGGCTGACCGTGTCCCAACGTACCGAGCGTGTGGACGAGCTTCTGCGGCAGGAGATCGGGTCGATCGTTACGCGTGACGTGCGCGATCCGCGGGTCGGGTTTGCCACGATCACGTCCGTGGAGACGACACCGGATCTGCGTCATGCCAAGGTGTGGGTGAGCGTCATCGGCCAGCCGGCAGAACGTGACGCCACCTTGACAGCGTTGCGCCGGGCGATGCCCTTTGTCCGTCACGAGCTCGGCACGCGCCTGCGGATCAAGCGCATCCCGGATCTTCATGTCCATCTCGACGACACCGCCGAACGGGGCACGCGTGTCCTCCAACTGCTCAGCGAGCTGGAGGCCGGCGTCATCCCCGAATCGAGCACCCCACCTGGCGAATCGCTCCCGACGCCCGTGGCCCGGCTCCCGCACGCTGGAGACCTTCCGGACGAGCCGCCATCTGCGGTGAGGGTTCCCGAACCTGGCCCGCGGCGCCGTCGCAGGGGTCCCGAGGCGGCGACTGGCCGAGGCGGTCAGCGCCCCGGCCGATGACAGTCAATCTGGAGCCGTATCTGTCGGCGGTGCCCGAGGTGGTCATCGCCCGTCTGCGCGGCGCTCGTCGCGTGCTTGCCGTCAGCCATGAGAACCCCGACGCCGACACGCTGGGGGCGGCGCTCGGCGTGGTCCAGCTCGTGGAAGCGCTGGGGGGCATGGCCGATCCGGTGTGCGCCGACCCCGTACCAACAGTCTACGCGTTCATGCCCGGCGTCGAGCGTGTCCGCCCCGATCCCGATCAAGGGGCGACGTATGACCTCGCGGTGATCGTCGATTGCGGTTCGCTCGACCGGATCGGGTCACTCGGTGTTCGGCATGCCGAGCTGTTCGAGCGGATCCCGCGGGTCATCATCGATCACCACGCCTCGAACGATGCGGCGGGCGAAGCCGACTGGATCGAGCCACACGCAGCGGCTACGTGCGAGATGGTCGCCCTGCTCGCCGCCCGTCTCGGGGTCGACCCTTGCGCGGCTGACCTCGCCACGAACCTGATGGCCGGGATCGTGATGGACACCGCCACCTTTGCGCACCCCAACTCGACCCCCCGGACGTTGACCGTGTCCGCCTGGCTGATCGAGGGCGGCGCACCGCTCTCGGACATCTCGCGCCGTCTCTATCGGTCGAAGCCCGAGGCCCAGCTCAAGCTCTTTGGGCGGATTCTCGCTCGGCTCGAGAGTGCCGACAACGGCCGGATCGTCTGGTCGAGCGTGTTCGATGCGGACTACGCCGAGACGGGTGCCGAACGCGCTCACTCGGAGGGTCTGATCGACCTCCTCTCACAAGCGGAGGCGGCCGAGGTGGCCATCCTGTTCAAGGAAACCGGGTCCAAGGAGACCCGGATCAGCGTCCGCACCCGGCCGGGAGGCGTGGACGCCACGGTGCTGACCGGACGTTTTGGGGGTGGTGGCCATGCGAGAGCCGCCGGGGCGACGGTCGCCGCGCCCCTGGCAGATGCCCGGCCGTCCGTGCTCGCCGAGGCTACGCGGCTCGTGGCTACCGTCAGTCGCTGATCGTGGCTCGCTCGTCACTCGGGCATGGGCTGGACGGCATCGTTGTCGCCGCCAAACCCACCGGTCCCACTTCGCACGATATCGTCGCGCTCGTCCGCCGCTTGGCGGCCACCAAGCGGGTCGGGCACGGCGGTACTCTCGATCCCTTCGCGTCCGGCGTCCTGCCTCTCTTCCTCGGGCACGCGACCCGCGTCGTCGAATATCACCTGGCCGATCGAAAGGCATATCGAGCTACGGTCTGCTTCGGCGCCGCTTCGACAACGGACGATCTCGAGGGCGAGCTCACGCCCTCCGAAGGGCCGGCACCGGACCGGGCGGCGGTCGAGACGGCGTTGCGCGGGTTCCTCGGCACGATCTCGCAGCGCCCACCCGCGTACAGCGCGATCAAGGTGGCCGGTCGACGAGCATACGCGATGGCACGCGCGGGCGAGACCGTGACCCTGGCGCCGCGCGAGGTGACGATCGATGCCCTGACCCTGTCGTCCTGGGATGACACCGAGCCCGCCAGACCCGTCGCCCTGATCGATGTTCGGTGCTCGGCGGGCACGTACGTCCGCGCCCTCGCGCGGGACCTCGGCGAAGCTGTTGGCAATGCGGCCTACCTTGGCGCGTTGACCCGGACGGCGTCCGGACCGTTCGAGCTGGAGGACGCAACCGAGCTCGACGTGATCCGCAGCGCCGCCGCAGACGGTCCCGCCGGGCTGATGCCGTACCTGCGACCCATCGACGCCGGTCTCCACGCCCTCCCCGAGATCGCCTTGACGCCGGCCGAAGTGGTGGCGGTCGCCAAGGGCCAGTTCGTACGGCCCGAGGCGGGGATCCCGGCACCGGCCGACCACTACCGGCTCCGCGACAGGGAGGGCAACCTCGTGGCCATCGCCACCGCGACGAGTGGTCGTTTGGCGCCCGACAAGGTATTCCTGGCGCCCGCCGCCGCTCCTTCGATTGGCGAATGACCGATCGAGTCGGCTCCACGATGCAGGTGGTCCACGGTGTTGACGGCCTCTCCCCGGTCGACGGCCCAGCATTCGTCGTCGTCGGGGTGTTCGACGGCCTGCACCTGGGCCATCTCTACCTGCTCCGTTACCTCGTGAGCGAAGCGGAAGTGCGCGACGCGCGACCCATGGTGATCACCTTCGACCACCATCCCGACGAGGTGCTGGCCGGGCAGGCGCCGCCGTTGCTCCTGGATCCGGGCGAACGGCTCGAGCGCCTTGCGGACACCGGCGTGGCGGTGACGGTCGTCCAGCATTTTGATGCCGCGCTGCGCGAGACGCCGTACGACGTCTTCGTCGGGCGTATCCGCGATCGGGTCGATCTCCGCGGGTTTCTCATGACACCAGACGCGGCGTTCGGGTGAGAACGCCGCGGCACCCCGGACGCACTGACCGAGCTCGGCCGACAACTCCGGTTTGACGTGGTGGTCGTCCCACCGTTCACGCTGGACGGCCGCGCCGTGCGGAGCTCCGACATCCGGTTCGAGATCGCCGCTGGAAACCTGGCGGGTGCCGCAGCGCTGCTCGGCCGGAGCGTCACACTCGCAGGGATGGTGGCCGATGAGGGTCCCGACGGCGTCGGACTGGCATTCGAGCTGCCGATGGCGCTTCCGCCGGCCGGCGAGTACACCTGCCAGGTCGATGGGCGACCGGGTCGTCTGCGCATCGATCGTGGCGTCGCGTTCCTGCGCGCCGACGTGACGCTGGGAACGCGCGTCACGGTGGAGCTCACGGGCGAGGTGCCAACGACGCTTCGGTGAGCTGACTCCTCAGCGACCTGGTTGCCAGAGCGGCTCGGGCACTGCTCGTTCGTGGTTCTCGAACCGCGCCATCACGAACAGCGCATCGGACAGGCGATTGAGGTAGGGGAGCACGGTGGCGCCAATCTCCTCGTCCCGGGCGAGGGTGGTGGCCGCCCGTTCAGCCCGGCGACAAACGGTCCGGGCGACATGCAGCTGGGCAGCGCCCGGCGACCCACCCGGCAAGAGGAAATTGGCAAGCGGCCCGACCACGTCATTGAGCTCGTCGATCAGTCGCTCGAGCTTCTCGACGTGCCGCGGCTCGACCGTCGGGACTGGATGACGAGCCTGGCTCGTGGCCGGCGTAGCCAGGTCCGACCCGAGGTCGAACAGCTCGTTCTGGATCAGCAGCAGCTCGCTGGCGAGACGCTCGCACAACCCGATCGCAATCGCCACGCCGAGGTGCGAGTTGAGCTCATCGACCGTGCCGTACGTCTCGACCCGCTGCGCGTCCTTGGGAACGCGCTGCCCACCACCGAGACCGGTCAGGCCGGTATCACCGGTCTTGGTGTAGATCTTCGTCAAGCGTGGCATCACCGCTCTCCGTCGTGCTCCGGGTCGGGAGCATTGTCCGCAATCTCGGCGGCAGACGTATGTGGCCACCCCCGCCGAGTACCTCGCCTCGATCGGCGTCGAGGTGTAACGGACGTAGCGGACCAATACACCAGTTTGCCGCCTCGCGCATTGCCTGCTACCATCCGCCGGTCATAGAAGAACGACAAACAAAGAAGTTCGTGTTCGGAGGAACGAGTGCCGCTGGCGCGGGAAGAGAAGCAGGAGATCATCACCGGGTATGCCACCAAGGAAGGTGACACCGGTTCCCCGGAGGTCCAGGTCGCGCTCCTGACGGAGCGGATCAAGGAGCTGACCGGACATCTCCGGAGCTTCCCCAAGGACAATCATTCGCGCCGCGGCCTCCTCAAGCTCGTCGGCCAACGCCGCCGCCTTCTCGCCTACCTGATGAAGAAGGACAGCGCGCGCTATCGAGTCGTCATCGGACGGCTCGGGCTCCGCCGCTAGGCGATCCGCAACCGGACCCCGGATGTGCCGGGGTCTCGTCGCGTGTGACGCCAGGCCCAGCCGGCCGACCTGCTCGCGGGTCGTCGCCTCCTCCGCACGATCAGGAGGAGCAGTTACTTTGTCCCAGACGTTCGAAACGCAGCTTGGTGGTCGCACGCTGACCATCGAGACCGGCAAGCTCGCCCGCCTCGCCGGCGGCTCGGTCACGGTTCGCTACGGCGACACCATGGTGCTCGGCACCGCCAACCGAGCCGAACCGCGCCCCGGCCTCGACTTCTTCCCGCTCACGGTCGATTTCGAGGAGCGAATGTACGCCGCGGGAAAGATCCCGGGCGGCTTCATCAAACGCGAGGCGCGACCGTCCGAGAACGCGATCCTTGCCGCCCGCCAGACCGACCGGCCGATCCGGCCGCTGTTCCCCGAGGGCTACAAGGACGACGTCCAGCTTGTCATCACCGTCCTCTCGACGGACCAGGAGAACAACCCGGACGTCATCGGCACGATCGCTGCGTCCGCCGCGTTGACGATCAGCGAGATCCCGTTCAACGGCCCGATCGGCTCGGTGCGGATTGGGCGGATCGGCGGCGAGTTCGTCGTCAATCCCACGCACACACAGCTCGCTGACTCGGAGCTCGACCTGATCGTCGCCGGCACCAAGGACGCGATCATGATGGTCGAGGCGGGCGCCAACCTCCTGCCCGAAGCGGTCATGGCCGAGGCCATCCTGTTCGGTCATCGCGCACTCCAGCCGATCGTTGATCTCCAGGTGGAGCTTCAGCAGGCGATGGGCAAGGCCAAGCGGATCCCGTACCTCGAGCCTTCGACAAATTCGGTGCTCGAGTTCGCCGACGCCACCGACGCGAAGCGCGAGCTCGTCGTCATCGACGTGGAGACGACCGGGACCGATCCCAAGATGGCGGACCTGCTCGAAGTTGCGGCCGTCAAGGTCAAGGGCACCAAGGTCGTGGATCGCTGGTCCACCTTCGTCAACCCCGGGCGACCGATCGTCGGCAACCAGATGCACGGCATCACCGACAAGGACGTCAAGGGCGCCCCGAGCCCCAAGGAAGCGGCCGAGAAGCTGCTCGCCTTCATCGGTCCAGATGCCCTTGTCGTCGGGCACAACGTGGGCTTCGACATCGGCTTCATCGAAGAGGCCATGGGCGACGGGTTCCGTGTCCGGCCCGGCTCCTACATCGACACGCTGATCATCGCCCGTGATGGGTATCCCGGTGCCGAGTCGTACAAGCTCGGCGACCTGGCCAGGTTCTTCGGCGTCGAGCTCGCCCAGGGCCATCGTGCCCTCGCCGACGCCGAGGCGACCGCCAACCTCCTGCTCTGGTTCGCGAACGACCTCCCGGGTCGAATCGCGACCCTGCGTGAGTCGATCGCCGGGGCCGTGCGAGCGAACAGGACCGGGGGAGACACCGCCAAGCTTCTCGAAGCCGCGCGACGCCAGGCGCGGGTCAGCAAGGCCCTGTTCAATCTGATCCAGAAGAAGACGGTTCGCCGGATCGTGCTCGACGAGGGGATCCGGATCGACGGCCGCGGCCTGACGGACATTCGACCGATCTCGGTCGAGGTCGGTCTCGTCCCACGCGCCCACGGCTCGGGTCTCTTCACCCGCGGTGAGACCCAGGCACTGACGGTTGCGACGCTGGGTGCGTCCTCGGATGTCCAGCGGATCGACACGATCAGCCCCGAGACCGAGAAGCGCTACCTCCACCACTACAACTTCCCGCCGTACTCGACGGGCGAGAACAAGATGATGCGCGGCCCAAGCCGGCGCGACATCGGCCACGGCCACCTTGCCGAGCGTGCGCTCGTGCCCGTCCTGCCGACGCAGGAGGAATTCCCGTACGTGATCCGGCTGGTGTCGGAGTGCGTGACGTCAAACGGGTCCACCTCGATGGCCTCGACCTGCGGCTCGACGCTCGCGCTCATGGACGCCGGTGTGCCGATCAAGGCACCGGTCGCCGGAGCGGCCATGGGCCTGATCAGCGAATCCGACGGCCGGTTCGTGGTCCTGACCGACATTCTCGGCAAGGAGGATGCGATCGGCGACATGGACTTCAAGGTCACCGGGACCCGCGACGGCGTCACCGCCCTGCAGATGGACATCAAGGTCCAGGGCATCAGCGAGGCGATCATCCGCGATGGCCTCAAGCAGGCCCTGACAGCTCGCCTCCAGATCCTCGACAAGATGGCCGAGGTCATTCCGGAAACTCGCGAGTCGATGAGCGACTTCGCTCCCCGGATCATCACGATCAAGATCAACCCCGAGAAGATCCGCGAGATCATCGGCAAGGGTGGATCGATGATCCGCAAGATCCAGGAGGAGACGCAGACGGAGATCAACGTCGAGGACGACGGCACGGTCGAAATCGCGGCCGTGTCTGCCGAGAACTCGCGCAAGGCGATCCAGTGGATCGAGAGTCTGACCCGCGATGTGGAGATCGGCGCCCTCTACCTGGGCAAGGTCACCCGGATCATGGGCTTCGGCGCGTTCGTCGAGATCCTGCCCGGCAAGGAGGGCCTCGTCCGGATCGGCGAGCTCGCCGACTACCACGTGCCGAGCGTCGAGGACGTCGTATCCGTCGGCGACGAGGTGATGGTCGTCGTCACCGAGGTGGACCGCCAGGGCCGGGTGAACCTGTCACGCAAGGCGGCGATGCAGCGCCACTTGGCCAAGGATCCGGTGTAGCTCGGAGCTGCATTCGGCAGGGGGCGCGGCCGATCCTCGGAGACCCGCTGCTATACTCGTGTCGTGCCCGCCCCAGCGACTGAGCGAGTGGAGCCATGTCCCGGATGAACCGCCAACCGCTCATCGTCGCCGTCGTGGGCGCCACCGGCGTCGTCGGACGGACGATGATCCACATCCTCAACGAACGGGAATTCCCGGTCGATGAGCTGCGCCTGCTTGCCTCGGGGCGGTCGGCCGGCCGGAGCGTCACTGTCGATGGACGGACGCTCGAGATCGCGGAAGCCGTCCCCGATGCGTTTGACGGCGTGGATATCGCCCTCTTCTCGGCGGGGGCCGACGTCTCCCGGGATCTCGCGCCAGCCGCAGTCTCCCGAGGTGCCACGGTCATCGACAACTCGTCCGCCTGGCGGATGGACCCGAATGTCCCGCTCGTCGTCTCGCAGGTCAACCCGGACGACCTGGAGGGACATCCGGGGATCGTGGCCAACCCGAACTGCTCGACCATGCAGCTCGCCCCCGTCCTGATGGCGCTGCGCGACGCCGTCGGGCTCGAGCGGGTCATCGTCGACACGTACCAGTCCGTGTCGGGCACCGGCGCCGACGCGCTCGCGGAGCTGGAAGGCCAGATCCGCGCCCACGTCTCGGGCGAACCGAAGACGGCCAGCGTCTACCCCCATCCGATCGCATTCAACGCCCTCCCGGAGATCGACGTCTTCCTGCCCAACGGGTACACCAAGGAGGAGTGGAAGGTCGTCTGCGAGAACCGCAAGATTCTCGGTCTCCCCGATCTACGGATTTCGTGCACGGCCGTGCGCATCCCGGTCTTCGTGAGCCACTCAGAGGCGGTGCACGTGGAGACGCGCGACCCGATCACACCTGAACAGGCGCGCGAGTTGTTCGCGGCCGTCGCAGGCGTGCTGGTCCAGGACGATCCCGCGGCCCACGACTATCCGCTCGCCAGCGAGGCGGCCGGGCGTGACGAGATCTTCGTCGGCCGGGTTCGCCAGGATGTCTCGGTCGAGCACGACCGGGGCCTGGCGTTCTGGGTCGTGTCGGACAACCTCCGCAAAGGAGCTGCGACGAACGCCGTCGAGCTGGCCGAGCTGCTTCGAGAGCGTGACTGGGTCGCGCCGGCTTCGGCGAGAGGTGCCCGCCCGTACCGCGCCGCGAGCGTCGTAGAGGCCACGGCGTGACGGACCCCGAGCGCCGGCAGGCGCTCGACGCCATCGCGACAGAGGTCCGGGCGTGCACCAAGTGCCGGTTGCACCAGACGCGGACCAACGCCGTCCCCGGTGAGGGCGATCCGGACACCGAGGTCGTTTTCGTCGGGGAAGGGCCCGGCCGCGAGGAGGATGCCCAGGGACGACCATTCGTCGGGGAATCGGGACGGCTCCTGACGCGTCTCATCGCCTCGCTCGGTTGGGGGCGCGACGAGGTGTACATCACGAATGTCGTCAAGTGCCGACCTCCCGGCAATCGCGATCCGCAACCGGATGAAATGGCGGCATGTGCGCCATACCTGCAACGCCAGCTCGAGGCCCTCGATCCCGCGTTGATCGTGACCCTCGGCCGGTTCTCGCTGGGTGCCTTCCGACCCGGTGAGCGGATCGGGATGGCCCACGGGACGAGCCGACCAGCGAGTGGCCGCGAGGACGCCCTGGCATTCGCGATGTACCACCCGGCCTACGCCGTCCGCGACAAGAACAACGAACCCATCCT
>JBKKCW010000034.1:0-3723 GCA_046712485.1 Candidatus Limnocylindrales bacterium | reverse complement strand
CTTCTACATCTTCTGGGAGATCGTGCTCGTCCCGATGTACCTGATCATCGGGATCTGGGGCGGGGCCAACCGGATCTACGCCACGATCAAGTTCGTGCTCTACACGCTCGTCGGCTCGCTCCTGATGCTCGTCGCGATCCTGGCCACGGCGTATGCCTACCAGGCGGCCCACGGAGGATCCTGGATGGGCGCCTTCGATTTCGAGGCGTTACGTGCCTACGCCGGGACCGGCGGGTTTGCGGATGGTCTCCAGATCGGCGCCTTCCTGGCCTTCTTCCTGGCGTTCGCCATCAAGGTCCCGATGTTCCCGTTCCACACGTGGCTGCCGGACGCCCATACGGAGGCGCCGACAGCGGGCTCGGTGATCCTGGCGGCGGTCATGCTCAAGCTCGGCGCGTACGGGTTCATCCGGTTCGCCTTGCCGCTCTTCACGGCGGCCGCCCAGACCTTCGCGCCCGCGATCATCGTGCTGTCACTGATCGCGATCATCTACGGCGCGATCGTGGCCCTCGTCCAGCCGGACCTCAAGCGGTTGGTGGCGTACTCGTCGGTCAGCCACATGGGTTTCGTAACGCTCGGGATCTTCGTGTTCACCGAGCAGGGGCTCCAGGGCGCCGTGCTCCAGATGATCAACCACGGGCTGATCACAGGCGCGTTGTTCCTGCTCGTCGGCGTGATCTATGAACGGACGCACGATCGGACGATCGCGAAGATGGGCGGGCTGTCGGCTCGCACACCGGTGTTCGCCGCGATCTTCGGCTTCTTCGTGTTCGCCTCGGGCGGCCTGCCAGGGTTGTCCGGGTTCGTCGGTGAGTTCCTGGTCATGGTCGGGACCTTCGCGGCAAACCCCTATGCCGCCGCCATCGCAACGTTCGTGATGATCCTGGCCGCCGCCTATCTGCTCTACATGTACCAGCGGATCGTGTTCGGCGAGGTGTCCGAGTTCCTGGCCGGCCTGGGCAACCGCCTGACCGACATCAGCCCGGTCGAGATCCTGACGCTCGCCCCGCTCGCCGGCCTCGTGGTGATCTTCGGTGTCCAGCCCGGTCTGCTCCTCGACGTCTTCGGGGGCACGGTCCGCGAGACCCTCGACGCCGTCCGGCCGGCCGGGCCGATCGAGATCCCGACCACGGTGCTCGTCGGCCTGATCGTCCTCGTCGTCGCGGGCGTGCTCGGCCGGATCGGCTGGGCGCTCATGCGGCCCAGCGCCGACTCGACGACCGGGCTCGATCCCGACCCGAGGCCTGCCCGATGACCTGGGAGGACCTCACGACGATCAGCCCGCTCGTGGCGGCCATCCTGACCGCGGCGGCGGTGCTTGTCGTGGACCTGATCGCCCCGGCGCGCTCCGCGATCGCGGTGGCGACCACGTTGATGGGCCTGGGGATCACGGCGGCGTTTACGCTCATCGTTGGCGTCAACCCGGCGAGCGCCTTTGGCGGGGCGTACACGGTGGATGCGCTGACGACGTTCCTGGACATCCTGTTCATCGTGATCATCGCCATGACCGTGGTGTTCGGGCCCGACTACCTCGTGCCGCGCAATCTCCCCGTCGCCGAGTTCGTCACGATCCTCGTCTTTGCCATGACCGGCGCCATGCTGATCGCGGCGTCGACCGACCTGCTGATCCTCTTCCTTGGCCTGGAGCTCATGGTCCTGCCGGGCTATCTGCTGGCGGGCTTCCACAAGACCGACGGGTATTCGACCGAGGGCGCGATCAAGTACTTCCTGCTCGGCTCGTTCAGCTCCGCGATCTTCCTGTTCGGGCTGGCGTTCGTGTGGGGTCTGACCGGGACCACCCGGGTCGACGAGGTGGCCGGTGCCCTGGCCGAAGTCGTCCGCGGCGCGGCGCCGCTCTCGCCCGGCCTCGCCATGGGTCTCGCCCTGATGACGACCGGAGTCGCCTTCAAGATCGCGGCCGTGCCGTTCCACTACTGGACGCCGGACGCATATCAGGGTTCACCGACGCCGATCACCGGCTACCTGTCGGTGCTGCCCAAGGTCGGCGCCTTCGCGCTCATCCTGCGCCTGTTCGTCGAGGCCCTTGCGCCGCTCGCCGAGTGGTGGCTGCCAGTCATGGTCGTCCTCGCCGCCGCGACCATGACGCTCGGCAACCTGGTGGCGCTCACCCAGGACAACGTCAAGCGGATGCTCGCGTACAGCTCGATCGCGCACACGGGCTACATGCTGGTCGGGCTGGCTGCGTGGGCCGGAGACCCATCCGGTCGCATCGACGGCCTCGAGGCCCTGCTCTTCTACGGGGCGGCCTACGCGTTCATGAACCTGGGGGCCTTCGCGGTCGTGGCCGCGCTCCAGAAACGAACCGGTGTCACGTCGAGCCTGAGCACCTTCGCGGGGCTGGGACGGCGCGAGCCGCTGCTGGGGATCCTCATGACCCTCTTCCTGCTGTCGTTGACGGGGATCCCACCGACGGCCGGTTTCTTCGCCAAGGCGAACATCATCATCGCGGCGGTGCAGGCCGGGGGCCCGCTGACGATCCTCGCGGTGATCGTGGTGCTCAACGCGGCGGCGGCGGCCTTCTACTACCTGCGCGTGGTCGTGTACATGTTCATGCGCGAGCCCGCCACCGAGACGCCGGCGCTGCGCCATGGCGCCCTCCTGTGGAGCGGTCTGGCGGCAGCGAGCGCCCTCACGATCCTGCTCGGCTTCTTCCCGTCGGCATTGCTCGATGCCGCGGGACAGGCAGCCCAGGCGATCGTCCCGGGCTGACGCCGCGCTGCCGGCCAGGACCTTCGGGAGATCCGCCGAGCTCGGATATCCGGCCGTCTGCAGTCTCGAGGCGCGATCGAGGGTCAGCTGCAGTCGACAGGTCTGGCCACTGGATGGGCATCCGCGGGATCGGCGGCCTCCTGTGAGATCACCTTGGCGATGACCTGCGTCTTGCCGGGCGTGCCCCTTGGTCCTTCCGACGTCTGGAGCCAGAGCTCCTCACCCTCGGCGTTGATCGCGTCCTCGAGATCGGTCTGGTGGCGACGAACTTCCGTGATCTCGTAGAGAAAGCGCTGGTCGTCGCTTGTCCACACCTCCACGACCATCCCGAGCATCGACTTGCCGTTCTGAATCCTGGAGGCCTCCAGGATCGGAAGGAACATGCCCGTCCGCGCGTGGGCATAGAGGTACGTCGCCCCACCCTGACCCGGCTGACCGCGCTCCTGGATGTACCTCGCCACATCGCAGAGCGGGTAGGCATTGGCGTCGCCGGGCGGCTTGATGACCGCCAGGTCTACGTCGAGAGCGGCGATCCGGACGCGGGTTGCCACGCGATCGGCCGCTGGTGTCGGGCTTGCGGATGGCGCGGCGTCCGAGGGAATCGGCGGGAAGGTGATGAGCAGCGATGCGCTCGGGGCGTTCGACGGCGTGGCGGTCGCCGTGGCCACATCCGAGGGCGAGGCGGGCGGCAGCGGGTCGGCGACGACCGGGCTGTTCAGCGACAGGAGGCCCGCGGCCAGCCCGGCGACGCCGAGCGCCGTCAGCAAGGCGGGCAGGAATCGTTTCGTGAGGCGATCCACGAGGTCGGGCATGGGAGCGGCATGGTAGCAGCGGCCCTCATGACCCGCCCTCGGCCGCTGGTACTGGTACCCTCCCGTGCGTGTCACGCTTGGGGGCCCGTTCGTTGGTCGTCGCCGGCCTGCTCGCCGGCATCGGGGCGGCGGTGCTGCTGATCGCGGGCGTCGTCGCGCTCGCTCCCGAGCCGATCATCCC
>JBKKCW010000033.1:0-4658 GCA_046712485.1 Candidatus Limnocylindrales bacterium | reverse complement strand
GTCATGCACGCCTCCACCGGCGCGTCCCTCCAGCCGGCAAGCAGGTCGATCAGGGCGATCCCCCCAAGACTCAGCGACACCGGGAGGACGGGGCGGTCGCCGGCCGCACTGGCCGCTTTCGTCAGCTCGGCGCGAAGGACAGCCTGGATCGACTCCCGATGGAGCTGGTAGCCGATGACGTCGGCCAGCATCTGGGCGCCAATCGCGTCCATGAGCGATTCGCGGCGGTCCTCGAAGTAGTTCGTGACGATCTTGAGGACCGCCTCTCGCCGAAAGCCAGCCCGGAGGCTCGGGATCGGGACGGGCGCAGGGCGGCGGCCACGGTAGAGCGCCTTTCGCAGTTCCCGAGTCGCAGCCCGGATTGCCGCCGCCACTCGGGCGCGACGACGCGGACGTCCCAGCCTCGCTCACGGACCTGGTCCTCGATCCGGCCGAGGTTCTCGGCGAGACCCTCCGGCGATTCGTTCGCGCCGTGGATGAAGAAGAGGACCCCTGCTGCCTGCGTGGCAGGCGTTCGGGACGTCATCTGGTGCTGTCTCCTTGATACACGGACGCCACAGGATAGGCGCCAGGCGCAACGGAAAGCTTGATGTCGAAGCGTAGAATTTCATGAACGCAGGACGACGAACGCGAGGGGAGCGTCGCGCCGTGGCGGGGAGCGTGCACACGTGGAACCAGAACTGCCGGGACTCCTGGGTACGTCGGTCGGGCAAGTCCCGATGGACCGTTTGCGGGGCATCTTCGAAGGGATGTTCGACGGCGTCTGGTTCGTTGGCCCGGACGGCCGGACGACGTATGCCAACAGCGCCATGGCGGGACTGCTCGCATCCTCACCGATCGAGATGCGCGACCGCTCGATCCACGACTACGTCGATGAGACAATCTGGCCGCTGATCGATGCCTTTCTGAGCCGGCAGCGCTCCGTCACAGGCGAGCGCATCGAGGTCCTCCTCAAACGAGCCGACGGAGGCGAAGTCCTGGGCCTGATCGCGGGCAGTCCGATCACCACGAGTGACGGCACCTTCGCCGGCACGATGCTGAACGTCAGCGACGTGACCGGGAAGCAGACCTTCGATGCGCAACGAGCGCAAACGCAGCGGCTGGAGGCGATCGGCGAATTCGCCGGTGCGATCGCTCACGACTTCAACAACCTCCTGACGGCGATCCGCGGGCACGCGGAGCTCGCGCGGACGGACCTTCCCGCCGACGATTCGACGCGCACGGATCTCGATCAGGTGATCCTCAATGCGGACCGCGCAAGTGGGATCACCCGGAAGCTGCTCGCCTTCACCCGTCGGCAGGTCCTCGAGCCGATCGTCCTCGACCCGGCGGAGGTGGTCGCCGGTCTTGTTCCGATGCTGCAGCCGATGCTGGGCAAGGACATCGACCTCGTCGTCCACACCCACCTCGGTAACGGCTGGGTGCGCGTTGATCCCGTCCAGCTCGAGCAGGTCATCGTCAACCTGGCCGTCAACGCACGCGATGCCATGCAAGCGGGTGGAACGCTGACGATCACGGTCGAGGACCTGAAGCCAACCGATGTGGACAAGCCGGACGTCACGTCCGAGAGCCGCCCGTTTGTAAGGATCAAGGTGACCGATACGGGCACCGGGATGGACAAGCACACCATCGCCCGGATCTTCGACCCGTTCTTCACGACCAAACCTGCCGGCAAGGGCACGGGTCTTGGGCTGGCCACCGTCTTTGGGATTGTGACCCAGTCGGACGGACAGATCAGCGTGGACAGCGAGCCAGGCAAGGGGACGACCTTCACGCTCGACTTTCCACGCGTCAGCGCGCCGGGAGCGCCGAGCACCGACAACTCGCCGCCGGCGCCCATGACCGACGCGACGGGTGTCGTCCTGCTCGTCGAGGATGAACCCGCGGTGCGCGAGTACACGAAACGGGTGCTCGAGCGAGCTGGCTACAGCGTTGTAACCGCGGGGGACGCAGATGAGGCACTGCGCGAGAGCCACGCCTTCAATGAACCGATCGACGTCCTTGTTACGGACGTGGTGATGCCCGGCATGCATGGGCCGGAGCTCGCGTACCGCATCCGCCAGGAACGGCCGGAGATCGGCGTCCTGTACATCAGCGGCTACGCGGAGGATGCGGTCGCTGGAGGCGGTGAGTTCACGACGCCAGGCGGTTTCCTGCCGAAACCATTCACGTCGGACGCGCTGATCCGAGCCGTCCGCCGCGCAGTGGCCTCAACACAGGACGACGCCGAATCGCCACCATGACGGCGGGGAGAGCGGTCGGTGCGGAGCGAGCCCCGGTCACGATCCTCAAGTGCGCGAGCTGCGGCGCCGCGAACCGGATAACCCCGAGTCCGCGCGGCGCACCGCACTGCGGCACGTGTGGCACCCCGTTGCCGTGGTTGGTGAACGCCAATGAAGCCACGTTCGACGTCGAGACGAACGCCGCGCCAACCGTAGTCGTGGATCTCTGGGCGCCGTGGTGCGGCCCGTGCCGCTTTGTCGGCCCGATCCTGGAGGAGCTGTCGCGAGAGCTCGCCGGGCGGCTCAAGGTGGTCAAGGTCAACGTCGACGAGAACCAGGGGCTCGCGCTCCGCCACGACGCCCGGAGCATCCCGACCATGCTCGTCATGCGCGACGGCAAGGTCGTTGATCGAATCGCCGGCGCGATGCCAAAACCAGCCCTGCTCGCTCGGATCACGCCGCATCTGAAACCGCGCGCCACGTCATGAACACCAAGGTCGGCCGCGCCTAGACGACCTCGATGTCGGCGACCCATTTGACCCAATCGAGACCGCGGCGATCGGCGACGACGAGCCGGCATGGCGCGCCGTTGCCGATGGGCAGTGGAGCGCCGGCAACGCCGGTCGCCAGCATCGCCCGCTCGATGTCAGCCGGCCCGAGCGAGGTCGCCCAGCCAGTCGTCGAACGGACGCGAATCGATCGGGGGACTCTGGCACCGCCAGCAGCGTCGAGCACGATGCGGAGCGGCACACCCCGCCATGTCGCTGCCATCGCCCAGCCGGACGTGCAGTCCAGCACCGTCACCCGGTCGATCTCGCCAAACTCCTTCAGGTCGTCGACGGTCAGGCTGCGTTCCCGCGCGACGTTCCCGTGAATGCGCAGCCGCCAGGTGGCGGGATCAACATCGGGAGGGGGTTCGCCATAGAACGTTGTCGGTGGCGGTACGCCGGGCGCGAGCCATCGGGAGCCGGTGAACCGTCGCACGCCGCCGGCCAGCCGGTCGGCGACCTGGGCCGCACCCAAGAGCATGATGGATCCCGCAACCACCAAACCCCCGATCACAAGCTGACGCCTGGAGATGGGAGCCGTGGTCCTGGCGCCTCTGCCGGCCTGGTCACCGTCGCGGATCCCTGGGCGCGGAACGAGCAAACGCCACCGCCTGGGCAGGAGGTGCACCAGGACGAGCGGCACGAGCGCCAGTCCGATCCACGCGTGGACGGTGAGGATCGTCCACGAACCGAGCGACAGCATCCGCCCGCCGGCGACCCAGGCGAACCCGCCGACGAGTGCCGCTGCCGTCGCGACCGATACGAGGAGGCCGAGTGCGGCGCGGCCCCATCGGCGCGCTCGTACGGCCCGCGGCATCGAGCGAGCGATCTTCCACGTGGCCGCGATGGCAAGCGCCCCGCCCAGCAGGCCATGGGCCGCGAACAACCACCAGTCACCGACGGCCCCCATCCGCAGCGAGACGAGCCCGGTTGCCGCAAGGGCGACCACCAGGAAGGCGAGCAGTCGATCGAGGCTCGCGGAGGTCACGGCACTACGATGCACCTCCTGAAGTGACATGTCGATGACGCGCGTCGCCCGGGGACGCCACTGGTGGATCCCGTGGCCGGGTCCCCACCACCGGGCCGGCGCTGGATCCGTGGCGGGGCCCCAGCGCTGGATCCGTGGCTGCCCGGCACCGGCAGCCCGAGGATGTCGTCCTGAGGCGCGACTTCGGGACATTCTCTCGTGGAGGGGTGCGGAATCCTGCAGGTCGTGCAGGAAATTGGTGCTGTTCACGCTCACTTGTGCCAGATGTGCACCTGACAACGACACGTCCCTCGGGGGAGCCCGCGGAGCCCCGCCGCTCAGCACAGACACGCGATGCAAACGATGCTCAATTACCCTCTAGCGCTTCTTGTTGCGATCGGGTAACCTTGCCGGGTTGCCACGCGAAATCGAACGTGGCCAGATATCGAAGCACGACGCACTCGGACTCCTCTCACGGCTGACGCGGGAACCCGACGAAGGGATCGCGTCGGCGATCAGAGGAGTTTTTCATGTACAACGACAAGAATCTGGCCTGCGCGGACTGTGGACAGGAATTCGTGTTCACCGCGTCCGAGCAGGACTTCTATTCTCAGCGTGGGTTCACCGAGCCGCGCCGCTGCCCGTCATGTCGTGCGAGCCGCAAGGCCGCGCGCAACGCCGAGGGTGGCGGCAGCTCGTACGGTGGCGGCTATAGCTCGAGCGGCGGCTACTCGAGTGGCGGCTACTCCAGTGGCGCCGGCAGCTACGGCGGCGGTGGTGGTGGCTACGGCGAGCGGGATCGCGGTCCCCGCGAGATGTTCGCGGCAACCTGCTCGTCCTGTGGCAAGGAAGCCCAGGTCCCGTTCCGCCCGACAAGCGGCAAGCCCGTCTACTGCAGCGATTGCTTCCGCAGCCAGCGCG
>JBKKCW010000032.1:0-15547 GCA_046712485.1 Candidatus Limnocylindrales bacterium | reverse complement strand
GACCGGGCCCGAAGGGTCCGGTCCCTGCGCTTGTCAAGCTATGACGCTCATCGACCTTGCCGACCCGCCGACCCGCGCTGCGGATCGGCGCATATCCGCACTCCCGGACGCATACGGGCCATCGTGGGCGGATTCTGGCTTCGCCCTGGACGTTCGACCGCGGCGCTGAGCGTGAACCCGATGGGTTCGCTCCTCTCGAAGCACCGGCTGCTCGCGTAACGGTCCGTGGGCTCGGTTACGCGAGGGCGAGGATCGGTGCCGATCAGCGACGAGCAGCAGCGTGTGCAGGCCCCGGGTTCGGTCGTGAATTCCCACGGGAGTTGTTGACGTCCGTGGGGCCGGCGGTCCCCGCTCGTTGTGTGTGCCTGGCAGTCGGCAAGGACGCATCGAGGGCCCCGGATATCGGTCCTTGCCCGGGATCCGTGCCTGGCAGGCCGCAGACTTGGTCTCTACGCTTACTCGGCGCCCGCTCCGAGCCGTTGGTGCTGTCTGCCAGGCACAACACGGCCACGGACTGGTTCCGTGTGGACAGCGTGTGCGGGCACCACGTCTACTCCAGCGAGAAGACGTCGCCCGGGTGCACGATGACCACCGGCCCGTCGAACACCTGGCGTACGGAGGCGATTGTCGCCTCCTCGCCGTGGCCCATGAGCAGGTGGGTCAGGAGGATCCGGCCGGCACCGGTGCGCCTGGCCAACGACCCGACCGCCGGACCGTCAAGGTGGGACGCATCCACGGGCACAGGTCCGGGACCAAACGACGCCTCGGCAAGCAGCGTGTCGCCGGGATGGACGAGGCCATCCAGATCCTGCGCGCGGCCGCAGTCGCCTGAATACACCAACCCGGGACCGTGCGCCGGCGACAGGCGGAACGCGAAGCTTTCACCGGCATGGGCCACCGGGGCGATCTCCACGGTGATGGATCCGAACGCCATCGTGCCAGCCGTCAACGCGTCGATGTCCAGGGCGGCCGCGCTGAACCCGGGCTCCGCATGGAGGGCGTCGATTCGGTCGCCCAGGCCCTCTGGCCCGAGCACGCGGACCCGACGGGGGTGCTTTGGTCCCCAACGCAGGAAGTGACGCAGCGCGACGAGGTCGATGAAGTGATCAGGGTGGAGGTGGCTGATCAGGATGACATCGATCTCGCCCGGGTCGAGAAGGCCAGCAAGCCGGGGGAATGCGCCCTGACCGAGGTCCAAAAGGATCGCCGTCCGGTTGGATCGCACCAGGTAGGCGGCGCCGGCGGCGCCGGGTCGATCGCTGTAGGCCGGACCCGCGCCGACGACGTCCAGGCGCAGGGCGGCGGATCGGTCTGGGCTCACGGGCGACAGCGTAGCCGCTCGAAGCGATGATTAGGCGCCCCGGTTGCCCCCGCCCGTTACGTTGCCGCCAGCACCAGCCCGATCGGACGGGCGCTCGGACGGCGGACCGCCTCGCGGCGTCGGACGCGGCTTGGGTGTCGATGCCGAGTTTGGCTTTGGATCGGCCTTTGGCGTCGGTCGCGGCTTGGCCGTCGCGGCAGGATCCTCGGTTGGCTTGTTCGGGTTCGCCGTCTTGCCCGGCTTCGGGGTCTTCCTGGCCGGTTCGAGGCCTGGCGGCGTGCCGTGCGGGTTCCCGTGCAACTCGTCGAGCGCGGAGTCGCTTCGGTCGATCGCGCGTTGAAGCGCTCGCTCGATGGCCTCGCCCGCCCGGCCATGACCCGTTTCGAATCGCTCGGCCAGGACCGTGAGCACGTCGATGTTGCTCCGGACGCCCGTTTCGAGGGTCGCCGCGGCCGAGACGTCACTGCCGACGGCGTGTGTTGCATCGTTGACGATCGCGGCGTACGCCTCGAGCGCGGCTCTGGCTGCGTTCGTGTCGCCGGCGGCTGATGCGGCCGCCGCCTCGGCCAGGCGGTCCTCCAGCCGGGCTAGCTCCGCCTGGGCTCGCGCGTTCGACTCGCTCGGCAACACGAGGGTTTCCGCCCAGATCCGGACGCCGTACAGCGGTCCACCCGCCTGCGCCGCGGCAACCGAGCTCACGCCCACGCCGAGGGTCAGAGCCGCCGCCAGAAGGGCGGTCATGGGGCGGCGCCAGACGGATCGTCGTGACCGACCCTGCCCTGCCTCCGCACGTGCGGCCGCCGCCGCGGCATGATCGGCTTCAATGCGAGCAAGGGCAGCGTGGCGATGCGCGGCCGCCATGACGCGGGCACGCATCCGGATCGTCGCTGAGACCTCCGGAGACAGGCGCTCCTCCGCGTACGCCTCGAGGCGTCGCGTCAGCTCGTCATCGGAGTTCTGCGGGTCCATGATGTCGTCAGCCATCCTGTTGCTTGTCGGGCGCCCCATCAGCGCCGTCCCCGATCCCCAACTGTCGCCGGAGGGCGGCGATGGCGCGGAACTGGAGCCCGCGGATCGTGCCTTCCTGTCGCCCCATCACCTCGGCCGCTTCGCGGGCCGAAAGGCCAGCGAAGAAGCGAAGGGCGATGGCTTCGCGTTGATCGTCGGTCAACGTCGCGAGCGCGGCGGCAACCCGATCGAGGTCCTGCCGGACCAGCGCCACGTCCTCGGGTCCCGGTTCGTGGGTGCCGTGATGGATCACGGCGTCCAGATCGGCGTGTTCGTGGCGTGTCCGAGTGAAATCTACGACTGCATTCCGGGCCAGCCGAAAGAGCCAGCCCCCGAAGGGAATGCCCCGCGACTCGTACCGCGGAAGCGCTTCCAGGGCCTTGACGAAGACGAGCTGCGTCAGGTCCTCCGCGTCCGTCGGGCTGTGGACACGGCTGATGACGTAGCGGTAGATCGGCAGGTGGAAATGATCAAAGAGTTGACCGAAGGCCCAGGCGTCAGCCGACCGTGCCTCGTCCACCAGCCGCTCGATCGCGGCGTCGTCAAGACTCACAACGAATGTCCGCCCGGCCCGTTAGGACCGCAACGGGATGCCACCCGGCAGATCGACGTCGACAGAAGCGCCACCACGGCGAAACCTCAGGCTCCTGAAGCCAGCCTCCATGGCGTGTTGATACCCGTCGGCCAGGGCCCAGCCGAAGTGTTCGGCACGGTGGGCATCGGATCCGACCGTCACGGCGCGCCCGCCCTTGTCGCGGAAGCGACGAACGATCGCCGCCGACGGGTAGGTTTCAGCCACGGAGTGGCGGAGGCCGCTCGTATTGATCTCGAGTGCGGTGCCCGACTCGACCAATGCCTCCAGTATGGGCTCGTACAGCTCCGGAGCCGCGGCAAGCGCCTCCTTCGTGACGAATGGATGCAAATAGCGCTTGACGACATCGATGTGACCGACCGAGTCGAACAGGCCCGAGCGCGCGGCGGCCGCGACCTCGTCGAATGAAGGCGAGACGATCTCCGCGAGCGATCGGCCTTCCACCCAGCGCTGCACGTTTCGAGGGCCGTACGGCGAATCGACCCGGTCGTGCACGGACCCGATGGTGAAGTCGTAGCGGTGGCGGGTCAGGTGCCGGCGTATGTCGGCTTCCCAGGAACGATCGTAGGTCAGCTCGACGCCGAACCGGATGAGGACGCCCTGCGGTCCCCATCGCTCGGCGGCATCTCGCACGACCCGCTCCCGGTCGGCGAAGGACGAGTACCCAAAGGCGGGCGCTCCCGGCTCGAAGTCGACGTGATCGGTGATCGCGATCTCCGTGACGCCGCGCTCGACGGCCTGGGCGGCGTAGACATCGATGACGACATCGCTGTCCGGTGACAGATTGGTGTGGAGGTGCGAATCGAGGGGAAGGTCGCGTGGCTGCCGATCGATCAACCGAGCCCCTCCCGCGCAACCCTCACCCGCTGGTGAGCCCGAGCGCTCGGCCGACTCGATCAAACGCCGCGAGGGCCGTATCGAGCTGGTCGTCAGAGTGGGCTGCGGTGACGATCGTGCGCAGGCGAGCCCTGTCGATCGCCACGGTGGGGAAGACGACGGGCTGGGCGAAGACACCTTCCAGGAGCAGTCGATCGCTGAAGCGGCCCGCAACGTCCGGGTCGCCCATCATCACCGGCGTGATCGGTGTGTCCGAGCGCCCCGTGTCGAAGCCGAGGCGGGTCAGCTCGGCCTTGAAGCGCCTCGTGTTGGCCCACAACCGTTCCTGTAGCTCGGGTTCCTCCTCCATGACCCGGATCGCCGCACGACAGGCCGCGACGACCGCCGGCGGGTGGGACGTCGAAAAGAGAAAGGGTCGTGCTCGCTGGATGAGGATTTCACGGAGCGCCACCGACCCCGCGACATACCCGCCAAGCGCACCGACCGCCTTGCTGAGCGTGCCGACCTGGATCGCGACCCGCCCGTGCAGGCCAAAATGGTCGACGGTGCCGCGGCCGTTGCGACCGAGAACACCCGATGCGTGGGCGTCGTCGACCATGACGGCTGCCCCAACGGCCTCGGCCGCCTCGACCACGTCGGGCAGTGGCGCGATGTCTCCGTCCATCGAGAAGACGCCGTCGGTGACGACCAGGATCATCCGGTAGGCGCCGCCGCCGGGTCGACCAGCGTCCTTTGCCTCGCGCAGGATCTCGCGGAGGGCGGTGACGTCGGCGTGCGGATAGATCTGTCGCGGCGCCTTCGAGAGGCGCATGCCGTCGATGATCGAGGCGTGGTTCAAGGCGTCCGACACGATCAGGTCGTTCTCGCCCGCGATGGTAGGAATGACGCCTGTGTTGGCGGTGAAGCCGGATTGGAACGTCAAGACGGCGGGCGTGCCCTTGAAGGCCGCGAGCTCGGTCTCGAGCGCCTCGTGCATCGTCATGGTGCCGGCGATGGTGCGGACAGCGCCGCTGCCGACGCCGAAGTCGCGCACCGCCGCGAGCGCCGCTTCGCGCAGCCTGGGATGGTGGGTCAGCCCCAGATAGTCGTTGGATGACAGGCTGATCACACGCTTACCGTCGATCGAGACGATCGGGCCCTGCGCCGATGACATGATCCGCAGCGGGCGATAGAGGTGGCGTTTGCGCAATGACGCGACCTCATCGTCGAGGAACGCGAGCGGGTCGGCGCGACCCGCCGGCCCCGGCTTCGCGGCCGTCACGCCAGCCAGTCCATGATGACCTTGCCCGACTCTCCGGTCCGCGCCGCCGCAAACGCGGCCTCGAACTCGCGGAAGCCGAACCGGTGCGTGATCGCGGGCGCGATGTCCAACCCCGACTGGAGCATGACGGTCATCTTGTACCAGGTCTCGTACATCTCCCGGCCGTAAATCCCCCGCAGGGTCAGCATCTTGAACACGATGGCGTTGACGTCCAGCGAGATTTCTTCGGTTGGAATGCCAAGGATCGCGATCCCGCCGCCATGGGCCATGACGGCGATGGCGTTGCGAAGGGCGGTGGGGCTTCCGGACATCTCGAGTGCCACGTCAAAACCCTCCACCATGTCGAGCTCGGCGAAGACGTCGGACAACGCGCGTTCCTTCGGGTCGACCACGAGACTGGCACCCATCCGGGCGGCCAGATCCCGGCGGTAGGCATTTGGCTCGCACACGACCACGTGACGCGCGCCCGCGTGGCGCGCGACGGCGGTCGCCATGAGCCCGATCGGCCCCGCGCCCGATACGAGCACGTCCTCGCCCAGCACCGGGAACGCGAGCGCCGTGTGGACCGCGTTGCCGAACGGGTCGAAGATCGCCGCGACTTCCTCGTCGACCCCGGGCCAGTGATGCCAGACGTTGGTCATGGGCAGGGCCACGTATTCGGCGAAGGCGCCGTCACGACCGACACCGAGCCCGATGGCGTGGGCGCACAGGTTGCGCCGGCCCGCGAGGCAGTGGCGGCAACGTCCGCAGACGACGTGGCCTTCGCCCGAGACGAGGTCGCCCGGAGCGAAGTCGGCCACGTTGCTACCGACCTCGACGATCACGCCGGCGAACTCGTGGCCGATCACCAGTGGTGGGGTGACCGCGCTGGTAGCCCACGGATCCCATGCTTCGATGTGCAGGTCCGTTCCGCAGATACCCGTCTTGTGGACGCGAATCAGCACGTCATTGATCCCGATGACCGGCATCGGGACGTCGTTGAGCTCGAGGCCGGGACCGGGGCCGGTCTTGACCAGAGCGAGCATCGAACAAGACCTCCATGACCGTGCGGGCGCGTCAGTCTTGCTGCGCGCTCCACTCGACGACCGGATTCTCTATCGCTCCGATGCCGTCGATCTCGCACCGGGCACGATCGCCGGGCTCGAGGAAGATCGGCGGGTCGCGGAAGACGCCGACCCCCGACGGCGTCCCGGTCACGACGATATCGCCGGGACCGAGGGTGATCGCAGCGGTGATGAACTCGAGCAGCTCCGCGACGGTCCAGATCATGTCCGCGGTCGTGCCATCCTGCATGAGGACGGCCTGGCCCGCGTCAGGCCCGGAGCCGGGGATCCGCCACGACCGGAGGCGCAACTGCTGCGGGTCCGGGATTTCGACGGCCGGAACCATCACCGATCCGACTGGGAGAAACGTGTCGGAGCCCTTGGCGCGGAGCCACTGGCCGTCGCCCACCTCCCCGTCGGCGAGGGCCGCCTTGATCCCCTGCCAGTCGCGGGCGCTGACGTCGTTGGCCACGACGTACCCCGCGACATGTGCAAGCGCGTCCGCCCGATGGACGCGTCGGGCGACAGACCCGATTACGACGCCGAGCTCGACTTCGAGGTCCAGCGCATGCGTCCCCGCCGGCCGGACGATCGGTTCGCCGTCCGCCACGATCGCGTTGGCGAACTTGGCAAACAGGAGCGGCCGGTCTGGAGCCGCCCGACCGCCCTCAGAGACGTGGTCGTGGTAGTTGAGCCCGACGCACACGATCTTGCCTGGGTTGGGTCGGTAGTCGGTCTGGCGCACGGCTGGGTGTCCCGTCTCAGCTCGGCGACGCGCTCGGGGCGTCCGTCGCCGCGGGGGCTGCCGATGGGCTGGCTGCCGGGCTGGTTGCCGGACTTGCCGACGGGCTCGCGTCCGTGCTCGGGCTTGCCGCTGACTCTGGGCTGGTCGCCGCGCTCGGACTCGGGCTCGCCTCCGCGCACAGCGGCTCGGGGTTGGTGCGCTCGCCCCAGAGCTGCCAGAACTCGAGGATCTGGGCGGTGTCGAGCTCGTTGAGCGGCAACACGCGACCCCACACAAGCGCGGCGAATGGCGTGTCCATGTCATCGAACCGGGCGATGACCGGGCCCTGGCTGGTTCCCGGCTGGATCCCGCAGATCGGACTGGGCGGGAAATCGTCGAATAGCCCGCTGAGCGCGGCCTGCGTCTCCGGGGACGGTCCAGGGTCGCCGTCGCGCCCGCGGTACAGGATCACCATCGCACCGTGCTCGAGATTGTGTACCCAGCCCTCAGGCAGGGCTCGATCGCCAGGCCCATAGAGCCGCGGCGCGATCGGCCCGATGCCGGAGGCGTTGTAGTGCGGCCCGGACGCCGGAGGGCAGTAGGTATACGTGACCTTCTCACCGTTTCCGAGGTGCTTGTTGCCCATGTCGGGCTGGACGTACCCCGGGTTGGGCGACGCGCCCGCGGATGGGCTTGCCGTGGGGCTCGGCGTCCACACCCGGGTGCACGCGTATGCCGGCGCAGCGGCGGAGGCAAAGACGAAGGCCGAGATCAGGACGACGGCACCGACCACCGCGATCGCCACGATCGGCGTGCGGTAGCGCTCCATGAAGGAGGGCTTGTAGGCTGCGCGGGCTCGCTCACGGCGGCCCACGCGCGGGCTGCCCGTCGGCGAGGTCGACGGTCGGACCGGGCCTGGTGATCCGCCCGAGCCTGATGCGGGCCGGGTCGGAACGGTCGGGCTCGGCGGTTGCCGTCGACGGCTTGGTTTGCTCACGTTGATCGCCTCGATAGTCGGGTTGGGGTCAGCGCCGGTCGGGTGCGGGGGAGCGCCGGTGCGGCGCCGCCGAGAGAGAGTACCGTCCCCGGCCGATCGTGCGCCGAACGACGGTCTCGCCGGGGATCAGGGTTCGTTCAGAAATGCCCGGACCTCGGGTCGAAGCAGCCCGCGAAAGAGCAGCATGCCCAGGGCGGCCACGAAAACGGCCTCGATCGGCAGGCGGCTCAACAGGAGGAGTGGCACGAGCGGAATCGTGAGGCTGGCCAGACCAAGCGACAACCCCCGAGCGGCTTCCTTGCTCTGGAGCACGAGCGTCGTCGTGAAGATTGTGTAGGCGAGCAGGGCCATCACGACAACCCCGATGAAGCTGACCGATGCCTCGACCGCCTGGTCGACGACGAACCGCAGTCCCAGGCCGATGCCGGCCAGGATCACCAGCGCGTAGAGCAGGAGGAGACGCAAGCCCGAGGGCATGTCGCGGAGGGTCTGGAGCATGGACCCGGATCGTACCGCGAAGCGGCGACACGTTCGGTTGGGATCACGAGGGCTGGGGGCGGGAGCCTCGACTGGAGGCGCTTGGCCGGAGCCGGGAGTCCCCGGCCGGAGGCGGGAGGCCCAGGCCGGAGGCGGGAGTCCCGGGCCGGAGGCGGGGGCCCCGTTGCTCCCCTCATGCGCAGCAGGGCAACATTTGTGCATGGTCGAGGCGCTGATTCGACCGAATTGTCGTTTGGGCATCCCGATCAAGAGGGGAATGTACGATTGTGTGTTTGAGGGGCGCATATGCCACGTAGGACGCCGTCCACAGGCCCGGGCCGTGGGCGACACCTACCACCGCTGGTATTGACACCGCGGGTCGTGCCTCGTATCGTCCTAAACCGGTTTGCTAAACCGGTTTGCAGTTCGCCCGGAGGTCGGCGAGATCTCATCTGGTGAGCGTCGGCGGCTGTGTGAGCGTCCGCCCCATGAGAAGGTTCGAGCAGGGCCAGCAGGTCGCAGGGGAGTCGGACCCGAGTGGAGCAGCGCACGATCCGTCCGCGCATCGCCGATGTCGCCCGCGAGGCCGGCGTCTCCAAGACGGCGGTGTCGTTTGCGTTCAACAGCCCCGATCGGTTGGCGCCCGAAACGGCTGTCCGGATCCGCGTCGTGGCCGAGCAGCTCGGCTACACGCCGCACCCGGTGGCTCGGATGCTGACCCAGCGACGGACGCAGACGATCGGCGTGCTGACACCGCAGGCACTGTCGGTCATCTTCTCCAACCCCTTCTTCGGAGCGTTCAGCGAGGGCGTGGCCGGGGCGGCCGAGGAGTCCGGCTACGGTCTGCACTTCATCTCGCCCCTGCGCGGCTCCCTGGCCCGGGCCATGAGTCGCGCGACGGTGGATGGCGTGGTCGCGATCGGCTTGTCGGACGATCACCCCGAGGTCGAGCAGATCCGACGCGCAGGAGTCCCGATCGTGCTCGTCGACTCGACCGCGCTGCCCGAGCATGGATCGGTGGAGATCGACGACGTGGGTGGTGCGCGCGCCGCGGCCGAGCACGTCATCGGGCTCGGACATCGCGACGTGCTTGTCATCGGGGTGGAGCCGCCGGCGCCGTCGCTGGCCATGGATCCGGATGGCGTTACCAGCCGTCGGCTGCGAGGCTACCGTGAAGCCTTCGCGGCCACCGGACTGGACATCCCGGACGAGCGGGTGATGGTCGGTCCGGCCAGCATCGATGGCGGGATCGCGGCGCTCAATCGGGCCTGGGAGGACGGTCTCCGACCGACGACCGTCCTGGCCATGAGCGATGCGATGGCCATCGGCGCGATGCGCGCGCTGCGCGACCTCCGCCTGTCGGTCCCGGGCGACGTGAGCGTCGTCGGGTTCGATGACATCGACCTCGCACCGCACGTGGATCCCCCGCTCACGACGGTTCATCAGCCGATCCGTCGGAAGGGCGCCGAGGCGGTCCGCCTGCTGTTGACCGTCGTCCAACGACGGAATCAAGCCAACCCCGAGCACCTCCGGTTGGAGACGCGCCTGATCGTGCGCGGCTCGACCGGGCCGGTGCCGGTAGAGCGGCATGAGGAGGTGGCCGGGGCCCACACATGAGCGGGCCTCCCGGCCCCGATGCCGGCGCCGCCGGCTGACCATGGGAGTTCGGTGATCGAAATCGATCGCCAGAAGAGAGGAGCATCACGCAAACGATGAAGCGACATCTGCAATTCGCAACCCTGCTGATGGGAGCTGTCATTCTGGCTGCCGCCTGCGGCGGCGGCGCGGCCACGTCGGCGCCCGCGTCGGAAGCACCCGCGTCACAGGCACCGGCCTCTGAGGCGCCGGCGTCCGAGGCGCCGGCCGCAGGCCTGACTGGTTCGATCACCCTCTGGCATTCGTACGGCTCGGGCGGCGGCGAAGGCACGGCCTTCAACGAAGCGCTCGACGCAGTCCGCGCCGCGAACCCCGATCTGACAGTGGAAGTGGTCGAGCAGCCGTTCGACCAGCTCTTCAACAAGTGGCGAACGGACGTCGCCGCAGGCGGCGGCGCCGACATGTTCATCGCCCCCAACGACAGCCTCGGGCAGGATGCTCGCGAGCAGTCGATCATGAACCTCGACGACTACCTCGTCGGCAACGCCGCGATCGAGGGCTACCTGCCGGTGTCGATCGATGGTTCGAAGGTCGACGGCTCGTTCTACATGGTTCCCGAATCGCTCAAGGCCGTCGCCATGTGGTACGACAAGAGCAAGGTGGCCAACCCGCCGACGACAAGCGACGAGCTGCTCGCCGCGGTCACGGACGGCTCGGTCACGATCGGCATCAACCAGGGTGTCTATCACCAGTTCGGCTGGACAGGCGCATTTGGCGGTCAGTTGATGGACGAGACCGGCGCCTGCACCGCGGACGATGGAGGCTTTGCCGAGGCGTTCGCCTACCTCAAGTCGCTCAAGGATGCAGGCGCGCTGTTCAATACCGATGGCAACGCCATCAAGACCGCATTCCAGCCCGGCGAGATCAACGCGGTCATCGACGGCCCCTGGCAGACGGCCGACTTCCGCACGGCGCTCGGCGAGAACCTCGCCGTCGCTCCGATCCCGGCGGGTCCGGGCGGCGCTGCCAATCCCCTCACCGGGACGGACGGCTGGTACATCAACCCGAACCTCGATGCGGACCAGGCGCAGCTCGCGGTCGACCTCGCGCTGGCGCTGACGTCACCTGAGTCGCAGCAGATCATGGTCGACGGTGCCGGCCACGTGCCGGTCGACCCGGCGGTGACCATCTCGGACCCGATCACCCAGGGCTTTGCCGATGCGGCCGAGGCTGGTCTGCCCCGCCCGCAGAACGCCCAGTTCAACAACTGGTGGGGTCCGTTCGGTGATGCGCTCAACAAGGTCATCGATACCGGCGCGGATCCAGCACAGGCCGTCGCGGATGCCTGCGCGTTGATGGACGAGGCGAGCGGCCTCTAGCCCTCCTAAGTCACAGACCTCGGGGGCGCCCAGCGGGCGCCCCCGATCGTCCCCGGAGCCTGCCCGAAATCTTGAAGCGGGCCTGCTCCAGGGCCGATACTCGCGACCTCGCCACCACGAGCCACACGCACGAGGAGAGGGAAGAGACTCGCATGGCGACCACGACCGCCGCCTTGCCGCAACGACGCCGGGGTGCCCGGGTGTCGCGGAGCCTGCAGCCATACATGTATCTCGTCCCGGCCTTCTCCGTGATGGCGATCATCACGTTCTACCCGCTCATCTTCCAGGTGTGGATGTCCTTCCACGACTTTGGGCAGATCAACTTCCGCGTCCGCAATCCCGTCCCCGCGGAGTTCATCGGCTTCGACAACTACATCCGGATCGCCCAGTCGAAGCTCCAGATCCCGAACTTCGAGTTTCTCAGGCTCGTCCTGTTCAACCTGTGGTGGGCGTTCAGCAACGTCGTCGTCCATATCATCATCGGTGTCCTCGTCGCGGTGATCCTCAACACCAAGGGGCTTCGTTTCCGGGGGATCTACCGCGCCCTGTTCATCCTCCCCGTGGTCATCCCGCAGATCATCGTCGCCACGGTCTGGCGGAACATGTACGACCCCGATTTCGGCGCCGTCAACCAGGGTCTCCAGGGGCTGGGCGGCCTGTTCGGGGTCCCGGCCGACCACCCTGCGTTCCACCTGAACTGGTTGCGCCAGCCGGACGATCCGATCTCTTGGATCCCCCTGCCGCTCGCATTCTTCGCGATGCTCACGGCCAACACCTGGCTCGGCTGGCCGCTCAACTCGGTCGTCGCCACCGGTGCCCTGCAGTCCATCCCCGGGGAGCTGTACGAGGCCGCCGAGATGGACGGGGCCAGCCCCTGGCAGAAGTTCAAGGCCGTGACCATCCCGTTCCTTCGCCCGGCGATGTTGCCCTATGCGATTTACGGGTTCGTCATCACGTTCAACCTGTTCTTCCTGCCGTTCTTCATGACGCAGGGGGAGCCATTCGGCCGCACGGAGATCCTCGTCACGCAGGCCTACCGGCTCGCCTACGAGCGCCGTCTCTTCGGCGTCGCCGCCGCATTCGCCGTCTACCTCTTCTTCCTGCTGCTGATCCTCACGCTCGTCACGAATCGCATGGCGAAAGCGACGAGGAGCTATGCCGACTGACCACCCAATCTCCCGCCAGGACCCGCCGGAGGCCTATCGATGACGGCACCCGCCACAACCCAGCCGACCCGTCGGTTCCTGCTTCGTGGCGTGCGCGCTCGCAGCTCAGATTCGGAGCGCAGACTGCCACTGGGGCGGCAGCTCATCCTCCAGATCCTGCTGATCCTGATCACCGTCACGGTGCTGTTCCCGCTCGTGTGGGTGGTGAGCATGTCGCTCGATCCTCGCAATCTCGCCCGGCCCGATGGGCTCAATCTGATCCCGCCCGGGGCTTCGCTGGATGCCTACGCGAAGGTGATCGCCCAACCGACGAGCAATCCGATCGGCTTCCTGGAGCTGGCGGTCAACAGCCTCAAGATCGCCATCGGCAGCTCGGTGATCGCAGTCGCGATCGGGATCCTTGCCGCCTATGCGTTCTCGCGGCTCCGCTTCCGAGGCAGGGAGACCCTGATGATCGCCGTCCTCGGCGTGCTGATGTTGCCTGCGGTCGCGACGATCATCCCGCTGTTCATCTTCCTCAACCAGTTCCAGATCGAGTTCGGCGAGCTGTCCTTCAACCTCCGGGCATCGCTCCTGGGCGTGACGCTCGCCGTGATCTCGGCCCAGCTGCCGTTTGCGATCTGGAACCTCAAGGGCTACCTCGACACGATCCCAAGGGACCTCGAGGAGGCCGCCGCGGTCGACGGCGCCAGCCAGAACCAGATCTTTCGCAAGGTCGTCCTGCCACTCGCCATCCCGGCCATCGCCGTGACCGGTTTCCTCGGCTTCCTGGGCGGCTGGACCGAGTACCTCACGGTCGCGATGTTCGTGAGCGAGGTAAGCGACTGGACGCTGTCGCTGGCGCTCAACAGCATGGTGGGGCAGTTCGCACGGACCACGAATTGGTCGCAGTTCGCCGCATTCGCGGTGCTCTTTGCCGCGCCGATCTCGATCGTCTTCTTCATCTTCCAGCGCTACCTCATCGGCGGCCTGGCAGTCGGCGGCGTCAAGGGATAGTCCGTCGTCGCGGACACCCACGTCCGACGCCAGCGGACAGGCCGCGGCACCAGCCCTAGCCGCCACCCACCGGGGGACTCGGGACCCGCCGTGCGAGCTTCTGCTTGTCGCGCATCCGCCTCATCGCGTCGAACCATGGCTTCTGCAGCAGCAGGATGATGACGACGATCACGTCGGCGATCCCGAGGATCAAGGCGAAACCGCTCGTGGGCGCCCCGGTGAGGTCAAGGAACCCGAGCACCGCGACGTAGTTGACGGCTACAAGCCATGCGCGCCCCACTCGGACGAGCAGGCCGATGACGAGTGCGCCGACATTGAGGGCAGCGGTCAGGATCACGATCTGCCCCAACCCGGCGGGCAGATCCGGGATCGCGCCGATCGTGCCGATCAGACCGAGGACGCCTATGACGATGAGGATCGCAGCGGCGAGCTCGACGGCAGCTGGACGGGCCGGTCGGGGTTCTGGTTCAGCGGCCGCGACGTCGTCGACCTCGAGCTCTCCGCCGCCAATCTCCGATCGAGCGGTCATGGCTGGAGGGCGAGGACGACGGTCTCGCGCGCGGCCAGCTCGTCCACCGGCGCGTATCCGTTGAAGCCCCCGGTCGCGGTGACCGTGGGGGCGCGAACCACGCTCGGTCCAAGCAGGGACGTCGCGCTCGGCGCGCCACACAGCGATCCTTGGGCCAGGTCAAGCGTTGCACCCGCGACCGGCTCGTCGGCGAGGTTCGCGACGACGAGCAATGTTTCGTCGGACGCCTGTCGGAGCGAGGCGTTGACGCGCGGATCGGAGACCTCGATCGACGTCCAGGTCCCTTCGGACAGCGCCGGATGGCCCGAACGCAGGGCGATCAGCGTGCGATACCACGACAGGAGCGAATCCGGGTCGGCCGATTCGTCGGCGACGTTGACGTCGGGCGGGTCCTCGCTGAGCGGCTGCCACGGAGAGGCCGTGCTGAACCCAGCTGCCAGCATGGTCGCGTCCCAGCGCATCGGCGTCCGGATCCGTTCGTCCGGTTTGTGGCCGGTCATCCCGATCTCCTCGCCGTAATAGACGAACGGGACGCCTGGGCCGGTCAGCAGCAGGGAGGCCGCGAGCTTCCCGGCCGCGAGGTCCGATCCCAGCTGGTACGCGACCCTGTTCTGGTCGTGGTTGGTCAGGAATGTGGCCAGCCCGTCCGGCGGATAGGACTCGGCCACTTCCCGTTGGGCCGCCCGAAGCGACGCCCCGTCACCCGAGCGAATGGCCGCGATCGTCGCCCCCGCCAGCCCGAAGTCAAACGTCAGATCGAGCGAGCCCTCGCGGATATAACGCGACGACATCGACGTGGCGTCGAACACCTCGCCCAGCACCAGCGCATCGGGGAGGTCCGCCTTGAGGCGCTCGCGGAAGTCCCGCAGCCAGGCAAAGGTGGTCTCGCTGTTCTCGGTCTGGTCGCCGTCCTCGATCAGGTGGCGCGCGGCGTCTAGCCGGAAGCCATCGACCCCCATCTCATCGAGCCAGAACTGCGCCACCGCGTCCAGCGCAGCCATCACCTCGGGGTTGGCGACGTTGAGGTCTGGCATGCCCTCCCAGAAGAATCCGTAGTACCAGCGGTCGCCGTCCTTGTGCCAAAGGCGCTGACCACCGGGACCGGCGAACGGGACGCCCGTCGTTGACCAGACATACCAGTCGTCGTGCTCGGAGCCAGGCGTCCGTGCATCCTGGAACCACGGGTGCTCGACCGATGTGTGGTTCAGGACCAGGTCGACGATGACGGCGATCCCGCGCTCGTGTGCCGCTCTCATGAAGGCGCGCAGGTCCTCCGCGGTCCCGTAATCCGGCTCCACGGTCTCGTAGTCCGTGACGTCGTAGCCGTGGTAGCTCGGGGACTCGGCGATGGGCATCAGCCAGAGGCCGGTGACCCCCAGGTCCGTCGTCGTCGAGGCATCGCCGTCGTTGAGGTAGTCGAGTCGTTCGGTCAGCCCGCGCAGATCGCCGATGCGGTCGCCGTCCGAATCGGCGAAGCTGCGCACGAACACTTCGTAGAAGACCCGGCCGCGCCACCACGGCACGGTCGCCGTCGCCGAGGCGGTCGGAGCTTCTGGACAGGCCGGCGGGCCAACGCCGCTCGTGCTGGGTGAGCCGGCCGCCGGTGGCTCGATTGCCTCGG
>JBKKCW010000031.1:0-2616 GCA_046712485.1 Candidatus Limnocylindrales bacterium | reverse complement strand
TGCTGGCGAGGACCCGACCGAGTTCGTCCGGCGTGACGTCGCGGCCGAGCAGTGCCCCGATCCCGTGCTCGACGGCGTAGTCGGCATACCAGCGCGGCCAGTCCTCGTCGTAGACGCCGTTCAGTTCGTTCGTCTCGTAGACGCCGTGCGCCGCCTCTGCCTGGGCGAGGAGGGCGCCGACGGATTCGACGCTGTCCTGGGACATCATCGTCCCGTAGACCGATGCTTCATGCGCGTGGTCCTCCTGTCCTGCCGACCCCGTGAAATGAGCCCGGCCCTATCATCTTCGGCGCATGCATTGACTGCGCGAGTCGAAGTGACTGGAGGTCCCAGGCGACGTACATCCTGACGAGTGGCGCCATCGAAGTCCGCGAGCTCGTCTAGGGTGTCATTCCCAGACACGTTGCTGACACCGGCGACTCGCCTGGACATGTGCCGCGTAACCGCACGTACGGACAAGTACGGAGCGCCAGGGCCTCCATCGAGCGGGAGCGGCCCAGAATCCACGCTCACTCCGGTTGGAATCGCCAACCAGCGACGCCCGAATCGGTCCTCTACGCGGCGTAACGGTCCGCAGGTCCCGATCTGCGCCTGTCGGTGGTCAGCGGGGCCCCTGACACAACGTATTCATGAGTCACACCAGGCGCGGGGTCGGTCGTGACAACCGCTCTGCCACCGACCGCAACCGACTCGAGCTTCGCGCCGTCAGGGGCCGCTGGCAGCGATGGATGTCGTGGCGAACATGAAGCGGCAGGCCGAGCTCCGGGTTGGCGGACCGGCCGTGTCGATGGGGACGCCTTGATAGAGACAACCCTGCGCGTCGGGGTGATCGAACATGCCTGTCACCTCGACGATCTGGCCGATCGGAAGAACACCGGGGTACCGCCCGAGCGGATCAAGTGCAACGATGAGCCAGTCCTTGTAGTCAGCTGGGGGCTTCGTCTCTGATGCGTCGACGAGCAACAAGGGCTGATCGTCGACCCCGAACCAGGCCGGTTGAAAGCCACCGCCGTCCACGTCGCAGTTGCACTCGATCAGGCGAGCCTCAATGGTGATCGGCACCCGGGAGAAACAAGCGAGGCGAGCACCGATCGTGAGTGACAGCACCTCGCCGACGTTGGTGGGGACCGGAGGGCAGTCGGCCTCCCCAGGAGCAAGCCAGGGCTCGCCGTTGCGGCTCGCCCTGGCGGCCCAACCTGAGTAGATCCCTTTGCATGGTCCCGGTGCGGCGCCGCACGGGCCGGGCGACCTGAGCTCGAGCGCCAGGGAGGCGACCTCATACCAGCTGTATCCGTTCGCGTCGACAGGTCCATTGAACGCATAGAGCCAGGTGCCGATCGGAAGCAGTGGGTCGTACTTGATTGAGTCGTCGCTGATCCCCGGCGCGGAGCGGACTCGCAGCCGGTCCGTGACGCTGACCACGGTGACGTCCAGCAACGTGTCCAGCTCGCCGACCCCTTCGGTGTCGGACTCGGTCTGCCCGGCAGCCTGTGTGGCTGCGGCCGGCACCGATCTCGGGGAAGTCACCGGGACCACGGTTGGCGGCGGCATGCCTGGCTCGCCGCTCGCCGACGGCGATCGAGAAGGCGTGGACAGGCCGCATCCCCAGAGCAGGACGGCGGCCATCACGACAACCATCTCGTGACGGTGAAGGCTCGGGCTCACTCAACTCCAGGGCGGGAACGCCGGCACGCGTCGACAACTTCGGTCGGCACTGCTCACTTCGTCAGCGTACCCGACAGCCCGTGGGAACGGCGTCGTATCGTCTGTCCGTGGAACCCATCGAGCCCACCCTCCAAGCGGTCCGCGATGCGTACGAAAGGCGCGACTGGCAGGTCGTGTTCGAGGTCCTCAGTGCCGAACGCGCTCGGGCGCCGTTGGGCGCGGACGACGCGTCGGCGCTGGCTGACGCCGCCTGGTGGCTCGGGTGGGTCCACGAATCGATCGCGGGCTACGCGGACGCCTACGAGGCCTACCTTCGCGAGGGTCGACCGCGCGAGGCGGCCATGGCCGCCTGTGGCGTGGCCGTCAACGCGTTCCTGCGCGGCCACGTCGAGGTGGGCTCCGGCTGGATCGGGCGCAGCCAGCGGCTCCTGGTGGACGTCCCGGATGCGATCGAGCACGGGTATCTCCGCTACCTGACCGAGGTGGAGGGTGGGCTGGACGGCAGCGACTACGACTCGGTGATCGCGAGTGCTCGCTCGGTGCAGGAGCTCGGCCAGCGACACGGCGACCCAACGTTGGTCGCCGCGGCGTTGGTGGGCGAGGGCCGGGCCCTCGCGAAGCAGGGCCAGGTGGCCGCGGCGCTGCCGCTCCTGGACGAGGCGATGCTCGCGGTCGTGTCCGGCCAGCTGCCCCCCGATTGGGCCGGGAACCTGTACTGCCACATGATGGCTGCCTGCCACGAGCTGGGCGAGGTCCGGCGCCTGGCCCACTGGATGGAGGCCACGACCGACTGGCTCGCGACGCTGCCAGCGGCCGTCCTCTTCGCCGGGATCTGCCGGGTCCATCGGTCGCAGGTGATGCTGGTCCTCGGCGACTGGGACCGATCCGAGTCCGAGGCCCTCCGGGTCACCCAGGACCTCGCCGACATCCATGTTGCGAGTGCCGCGGAGG